>CAZCLV010000033.1:7167-8630 GCA_964499645.1 uncultured Mycoplasma sp. | reverse complement strand
ATGGAGATCAAATGGCTGTCCATGTTCCATTATCTGAAGAAGCACAAGCAGAAGCAAGAATCTTAATGCTTGGTGCAAATAACATTCTTCATCCAAAATCTGGAGAACCAGTAGTTACTCCAGCCCAAGACATGGTTATTGGTAACTATTATCTTACAAAAGAAAAAGTTGATGAAAAAAATGAAGGTAGAGTATTTAAAAATTCTAATGAAGCAATGATGGAATATGAAAGAGGAAATTTAACTCTACATACAAGAATTGCTATTAGAACAAGTTCATTTAAGCATAAACTATTTACTGAAGAACAATTAGATAAATATTTAATTACTACAGTAGGAAAATTAATATTTAATGAAATATTACCAGATACTTTTCCTTATATAAATGAACCAACAAAAGAAAACATTACTTCAATTACTCCAAATAAATATTTTGTTCCAAAAGGAACTGATATAAAAGCTGTAATTAAAGAAATGCCTCTTGTTAAACCATTCCCAGTGAAAACTTTAAAAGATATAATTGCTCAAATATTTAAATTATATAAAACAACTGAAACTTCTATTATGCTTGATAGATTAAAAGATTTAGGATTTAAGTATTCAACTATTTCAGGAACAACAGTTTCTGTATCAGATGTAGCAAGTGCTTCAAATAAACCAATAGTAATCAAAGAAAGCAAAGCTTTAGTTGAAAATATTAATAAACAATATTCAAGAGGTTTAATTACTGAAGAAGAAAGATTTGAAAGTGTTATTAAAGTTTGGGAAAAAGCAAAAGATCAAGTACAAGAAAATCTTAAAAAAGTTGCAGAAGAACAAGTTGATAATCCAATATTTAACATGATGAATTCTGGAGCTCGTGGTAAGATTTCTCAATTCGTTCAATTATCAGGTATGAGAGGTTTAATGACTAAACCAGGTGGTAAAGTTATTGAAATTCCAGTTATATCATCATTTAGAGAAGGTTTATCTGTATCAGAATTCTTCCTTTCTACACATAGTGCTAGAAAAGGATCAGCAGATACAGCACTAAATACAGCGTCATCTGGATATTTAACAAGAAGACTTGTAGATGTTTCACAAGATGTAATTGTTAAAGAAGATGATTGCGGTACAGACTTTGGTGTTACAGTAAGTGCATTCATAAATGAAAAAGATGGTACAGTAATTGAAGGACTATATGAACGTATTGTTGGTAGATATGCTAGCAAGAAAGTTATTGATCCTAAAACAAAAGACATGATTGTTGATAAAAACGAAATGATTACTGAAAAAATTGCTGAAAAGATTGTTAAAGCAGGAATAGAAAAAGTTGAAATTAGAAATATTCTTACTTGTCAAACAGTTAATGGAGTTTGTCAAAAATGTTATGGTAGAAACTTAGCAACAGGAAATACTGTTGAAATAGGAGAAGCTGTTGGTGTTATGGCTGCTCAATCAATTGGAGAACCAGGAACACAGCTT
>CAZCLV010000033.1:0-7157 GCA_964499645.1 uncultured Mycoplasma sp. | reverse complement strand
TACGCAGTTAACCATGAGAACTTTCCATACTGGTGGTGTAGCTGGTGGAGAAGATATTACACAAGGTTTACCTCGTGTTGAAGAATTATTTGAAGCTAGAAATCCAAAGGGACAATCTACAATTGCAACAATAAGTGGTAAAGTATCTAATATTGTTGAAGATCATGGTAAATACAAAATATATATTAAAAACAAAGTTGAAGAAATTGAACATATTACAAATTATGGTGCAAAACTTCGTGTTGAAAAAGGAACTGAAGTTAACGCAGGAGATAAACTTACTGAAGGTAATATTTCACCAAAAGAATTACTTGCAGTAACAGATCCAATTACAGCTCAAGAATATATTTTAAAAGAAATTCAAAAAGCATATGGAGCTCAAGGTGTTGACATTAGTGATAAACATATCGAAGTAGTAGTAAGTAGAATGATATCTAAGATTAGAATAGTGGATGGTGGAAATACTGAATTCTTAGTAGGTGCTCTTGTAAGTATGAGAGAATTTACAGAAGCTAATAAAGCAATTATCTTAAAAGGTAAAAAGCCAGCATTAGGAAAACCAATATTACTTGGTATTACAAAAGCTTCACTAGAAACTGAATCATTCTTATCTGCAGCTTCATTCCAAGAAACAACAAGAGTTCTTACAGATGCTGCAATAAAAGGAAAAATAGATACTTTACAAGGATTAAAAGAAAATGTTATTATTGGTAAACTAATTCCAGCAGGAACAGGTGCTAAACAATATAGAGATGTTTCTTATGAATTAGAAAAACAATTTTTAACAGATGAACCAATGGAAGTATTAGAAGAAGAATTTATGGAATAGAGAAATCTATTCCTTTTTTTATATAAAAAAATAGTGTATAATTATATTAACTTATAGGAGGAATATTATGAACAAAAAGGTAGTAGTATTTGGTGGAGGAACAGGAATAAGTTATTTATTAAAAGGATTAAAAGAATTTCCAATAGAAATAACGACAGTTATTTCAGTAGCAGATAATGGTAGTTCAACAGGTAAACTTCGTGAAGAATTTGATATTCCCGCTGTTGGTGATTTAAGAAAAGCAGTAATAAGTTTGGCAAATGTTGATGATAATATAAAAAAGTTATTATCATATAGATTTAATACTTATAGTGATTTAAATGGACATCCAATTGGTAATTTAATTATGGTAGGAATGTATAATATTACAGGAAACTTAAAAAAGAGTATGGAAGTATTATGCAATTTTTTAGACGTAAAACATAAGATATTGCCAATTAGTGAAGATAATTTAACATTAATTGGTAAAACAATGGATGGAAGAACAATAAAAGGTGAAGAAAATATTACTATGTCTAATTCTAAATTTAAAAAATTTACTTATGAAAAAGAGCCTCATATTCTAGATGAAGTAAAAAAATCAGTACAAGAAGCAGATTTGATTATTTTTAGTATTGGAAGTTTATATACAAGTATCTTGCCTCATATACTATGCAAGGAATTAATTAATGAGATAGATGGTTCAAAAGCTAAAATAATGTATACTTGTAATGCTGTTACACAACCTGGAGAGACAGATGATTTTAAAGTGTCCGATCATATAAAAGCATTAAATAAATATTTAGGCAAAAGAAAAATTGCTGTCGTTGTAGCAGCAAACACTAAAATACCTAAAAAAATTACTCAAAAGTATGCTACTGAAGAACAAAAGGACTTAGTAAAAATAGACAAAAAAGAAATAAAAGAACTAAATTGTGAATTAATAAGTGGTGACATTCTAATGATTCAAGACGATATGATAAGACATGATAGTATTAAAACAGCAAACTTAGTATTTAATTATTTAATGAGGTGATTATATGTCATTTACAACAGAAATTAAAGATGAAATATGTATGTTAAATTTTAGTAAAACAGAAAATATTTCTGAATTATCAGGATTTATTAGAAATAATAAAATAAAAGACATAAATAATCTTGTTTTATCAAGTGAAAACCCAAAGGTTGCAAGAAGAGTATATTCATTATTAAAAAATATTTATGACATTAATCCAGAAATAAAGCAAAGAAAAGGTGTTAATTTTGTTAAAAAGTATTTTTATACGGTAGAAACAAATGAAAAAGTTAATTTAATTTTAAAAGATTTAATGTTTTTAGATGAAAAAAACAAAAGAATCAGAAAACCAAAAGATTATTTAATAGATTCAGAAGATTTATCAAGATCCTATTTAAGAGGTTCATTTTTAGCAGCTGGTAGTATCAATGATCCCAAAAAATCTAGATATCACCTTGAATACTTAGTAGAATCAAAAACTGAAGCAAAGTTTATTTCTGATTTATTATCAAAATTTAGTATTAATAATAAAATACTTGCAAGAGAAACAAGATATATGGTTTATGTAAAAGAAGCAGAGAAAATTGGAGACTTTTTAAGAATTATATCTGCTAATAGAGCGGTACTATATTATGAGGATATAAGAATATACCGTGATCATAAAAACATGACAAATCGTTTAAACAATTGCGAACAAGCAAATGTTGATAAAATAATTGAGTCATCACAAAAACAAATTGAAGAAATTAATATTATTGAAAAAGAAATAGGATTGGATTTAGTAGATGATAAATTAAAAGAAGCAATAATATATCGCAAAAAATATCCTGAAGCATCATTAAATGATTTAAGTATTATTATTACAAAAGAAACAAATAAGACAATTACTAAATCTGGATTAAACCATCGCTTTAGAAAAATAAATGAATTGAGTAAAAAAATAATAAAAAAGGACTAAAGAACTTCATTGATAAATTTCTACACGTTTTTTTATTTCGTGTAGATTTTCTTCAAATCAGTTCTAAATCCTTTTTTATTATTTTTTAAATAAACTTTTTAAATTCTTTTTTGGTAATAACATATTCATATTCTTATCAATAGTAATCTTATATGATTTAGTTTGTTGTTTAAGTTTTTCTCCATCAATAGTCCAATGTAATTTAATTTTTTCTTTAAACTTAATAGTTATTTCATTAGATTTATAACAATAAATGCCAGGAATATTAGTAATATCATTTTTTAATAAAAGCAAAATAGATCTAACTAAGTCTTTCCTTCTTGTTAAGTTACAAAACATTATCTCAAATCTATCATCATCAAGTTTTACTTCTTTATAAATATTATTAAAACCTGCAATACGATTTGCATTTGATATTAAAATTAAAGAATATAGCCCACGATAAGTTTTACCATTTATTTCATATTCTAAATCAAATAATTTAGTTTTTTGAAAAAATTCTTTTGCTCCATTTATTAAATATGCAATATAACCAAAATTTTTCTTAAACTTTCTATCAGTGGCATAAGGAACATTAATAAATTTACCAAAACCTGCTACATAAACAAAAGGTTGATTATTTATTAAACCAATATCAACTTGTTTAATTTCACCATTTAAAATATTTTCAACATTTTTAACATTATTCTTACCTAATCCTAACATATTTCCAATATCATTTGTTGTACCAACAGGAATATGTGAAATTAAAAGCTTATTTTTTCTTTTAAAGTTTCCGGTAACAATTTCATTAAAAGTACCATCTCCACCAATAGATAAAACTAAATCAGGATTTTCTATACTCTCAATAATATTAGTTGCGTCTCCAGGCTTGTTTGTAATATGAAGTTCAACATTATATCCTTTTGAAATAATTTTATTTTGAATATTATTTAATTCTAATTTTTTAATACCTCTACCACTCTCTAAATTACATATAAGTACACAAGTTTTCATAGAATCACCTGATTACATTATACTATAAAAGTTTAACAATTTATATCTTATTTTCAATAATTTTATCAACAATACCATATTCTTTAGCTTCTTTTGCAGATAAGAAGTAATCTCTTTCAGTATCATTTTCAATTTTTTCAATACTTTGATTTGTATTTTCAGATAAAATTTTATTTAACTTACTTTTGAGTTTTAATATTCTTTCTGCAGCAATTTTTATTTCAGTAGCTTGTCCTTCACAACCACCAAGTGGCTGATGAATCATAATTTCTGCATTAGGAAGCGCAATTCTTTTACCTTTCTTACCACTTGATAGAATAAAAGCAGCCATAGAAGCAGCCATTCCTATACATATAGTTGACACATTGCTTTTTATAAAATTCATTGTATCATAAATTGCCATACCAGAAGTAATAGAACCTCCTGGGGAATTAATGTACAAACTAATATCATCATTATTTAATGAGTCTAAATATAAAAGTTCTGCTACAATAATATTAGATAAACTATCATTGATTTCACCATTTAAAATAATAATTCTATCTTTTAATAATCTTGAGTAAATATCATAACTTCTTTCACCATTAAATTCTTTTTCTATAACAGTAGGAACTAAATTCATAAATTATCACCCATTAATAATTTAGTAAAAAAAGAATAAAATATTCATATTAAAATTATACATAATGTGATAAAATATATTATAGGGAGGTTTTTAAAAGAATATGAGGGATGTATATGAGTGAAAAAATCAAGGTAATTATTAATAAAAAGGAATATCAATATTCAAAAGGAACCTCTTTATTAGAAATAAGTTCACATTTTCAAAGTGAATATAAATTTCCAATTATAGCATGTTATGTTGAAAACTGTTTAACAGAATTAACAGCTCCAATTGAAAAAGATTCTAATTTAAGATTTATAGATTGTATGGATAGAGTAGGAAACAGAATCTATCAAAAGAGTTTATCATTTGTTTTAATTTATGCTGTTACACTTTTATATGGATATAAAGAAACAATTAAAATTAAACATTCAATTGATAAAAGCATTTTGATAGAAACAAGTTTTGATTTATCAGAAACTGTCATTAATAATATTAAAAAGAAAATGCAAGAAATAATTGATGAAAGAATTCCATTTGAAAAGTGTCTTGTAAAAAGAGGAGAGGCAATTTCTTATTTTAATAAAATTAATGATAAAGTAAAAGCTGATACTTTAAAGTATAATACAAATACATTTGTAACAGTATATAAATTAAAAAATATTTATAATTATTTCTATACATTAATGCCAAGTAATACAGGAGTATTTACTTCATTTGATTTAACATATATTAATGATTATCAAATGGTATTACAATTTCCTGTTGTATATTTAAATGGAATAATACCTGAATATACTAATAATGAAAAAATGGTAGAAATATTTGATGAATACAGCGAATATTTAAATAAAATAAGTATTTCTTCAGCATCTGATTTAAATAAGTTTGTATCAAAAAGAGAAATAAATGGTATTATAAGATTAGATGAAGTAATTGCAAATAATAATTTACTTAAAATAGCAGAAGAAATTAACAATAGAAAAAGTGAAATTAAACTTGTTTTATTAGCAGGACCATCTAGTTCTGGTAAGACAACAACTTCGAGAAAGTTATCAATGTTTTTAAGAAGTTTTGGTTTAAATCCAAAACCTTTGTCTGTAGATGATTATTTTAAAAAAAGAGAAGAGACTCCATTAGATGAAGAAGGACATTATGATTTTGAATCAATAAAAGCAATTGATATAGAATTATTTAATAATCATTTAAAAAGAATTTTAAATAAAGAAGAAGTAGAAGTACCAACGTTTAATTTTGTTATTGGAGAACAAGAATATAAAGGAAATAAAATTAAGCTAGAAGATAATGATATTTTAATTATTGAAGGATTACATGCAATAAATGAAGAAATGACAAAAGAAATAGATTCAAAAAATAAATATAAAATATATATATCAGAATTAACAGACTTAAATATTGATAATCATAATGTAGTATCAAACTCAGATATTAGATTGTTAAGAAGAATAATAAGAGATGCTAGAACAAGAGGATATAAAGCAGAAGATACAATTAGTTCTTGGAATAGAGTTAGAAAAGGTGAAGAAAAATATGTATTTCCTTTTCAAAATAGCGTTAATACAATATATAACACAGCATTAATATATGAAGTTGGAGTATTAAAACTATATGTTGAACCACTATTATATGAAATAGATAGAAACTCACCACAATATGATGAAGCAAAAAGATTGCTAAATTTTTTAAGAATGTTTTTGACAATACCTTCAGATATTGTACCACCTGATTCTATATTAAAAGAATTCATTGGAAATAGTTTTTTTGAATAAGAAAGGAAAATAAAAATGAAAGTAGCAATTAATGGATTTGGAAGAATAGGAAGATTAGTATTTAGATTAATGCAAGAAGACAATAATTTTGATATTGTTGCAATAAATGATTTAACTGATGCAAGACAACTAGCATATTTGTTAAAATATGATACAAACCATAGAAATTATCGTATAAATGATATTTCTTATGAAGAAGATTATTTAATTATAGGAAATAAAAAAATTAGGGTTTATAAAGAAACTGACCCACTAGTATTACCATGGAAAGAATTAAAAGTAGATTTAGTATATGAATGTACGGGAAAATTTACTAAAGAAGAAGATGCAATGAAGCATATAGAAGCAGGAGCAAAAAAGGTATTAATTTCAGCACCAGGAAAAGGAAATATGAAAACTATTGTTTATAATGTTAATAATGAAACAATAGATGGTAGTGAAAAAATAGTAAGTGCTGCAAGTTGTACAACAAACTGTTTAGCACCTGTATTAAAAATAGTTGATGATAATTTTGGCATAAAAAAAGGATTTATGACTACAATTCATGCCTATACAAATGATCAAGTTATTTTAGACGTATCTCACAAAAAAGATATTAATGAAAGAAGAGGAAGAGCAGGAGCAATGAATATAGTTCCAACTTCTACAGGAGCGGCTAAAGCAATAGGGGAAGTAATACCTTCATTAAAAGGAAAATTAGATGGAACTTCAATGCGTGTTCCAACACCAACAGGTTCAGTAATTGATTTAGTATTAGAATTAAATAAAAATGTTACTTCAGATGAAATTAATAATACATTTGTCAATAATACAAATGAAACAATAAGTATTACATTTGATCCAATTGTTTCAAGTGATATTATTGGCTCAAAACTTGGTTCATTAGTAGATGGCTTATTAACAAAAGTTCAAGAGGTAGATGGAAAACAATTAGTAAAAATAGTAGCATGGTATGATAATGAAATGGGTTATAGTGCTCAAATGGT
>CAZCLV010000032.1:0-8983 GCA_964499645.1 uncultured Mycoplasma sp. | reverse complement strand
AATGATTCATTAGCTTTGTTTGGTGATAATAATGCTTCTGGAATAGTTTTATTAAAGCCTTATGAAGATTATTATCGTGGATATAACGATAATGGATATTCATTTGTTGGATATGAAGAATTAGTTAAAGAGTTAAAAGAAAAATACCCGGTAGGACAAGCTATTATTGGTGAACAGAATCAGAAAGATTTTGTTAAACTATACGGAGCAATTCTAAAAGTAACAAATATTTTGAATTCATTTGATCAATTTAAAGATGAAAAATTATTAAATGATCGTCAAACTCAAGATTATCATGGAATGTATCAAGATATCTATGAGGAATTTAAGAGAAAAGACAAAGTTGAAGCGACAGATATAACTGAAGATATAGTATTTGAAATGGAACTTATCAAGCAGATAGAAGTTAATATTGATTATATTTTAGCATTAGTAAAGAAATATCATGATTCTAATATGCAAGATAAAGAAGTGTTGGTAACTATTGATAAAGCTATTATGTCTAGTCCAGACTTAAGAAATAAGAAAGATTTAATCATGGACTTCATTAATTCATTAAATGATGGTTCAGATGTTTATGCAGATTTTGAAAACTTCATGAACAGTAAGAGAAAAGAAGAATTAGATAAGATTATTGAAGATGAAAAACTAAATTCAGAAGAAACCTATAAATTTATAAAAAGATCATTTGAAAAAGGGAGTGTAGAAACTGATGGTACTGAAATATCATCAATTCTACCGCCAATGTCTATGTTTACTAAGGATCAAGCAAGATTAAGTAAAAAGAATAAAGTCATTGATAGACTAATAGAATTTTTTGATAAATTCTTTAGTATATCTGGCAATAAAATTTAATCAATGTTATAATTATATTAGATAATAGAGTGTGTTTCATTTTTTAAGATGAGATATGCTCTATTTTTGTTTGGAGGTTGTTAGTATATGAAAGAGGCAAGAATAATAATTATCATATTATGCGGATTGATGATAATAATTTATCCATCATTTTATCTATTGAGTTTATTAATTACCTTTGATTATATAGATTTTTCAACGAATTTATTTTGCGGAGCAATTGTTGGATTAATTACCGCTATAATTCAATTTAATATTAAAAAGCGAGAAATAATCAATAAAGTGTATAGTACTTATTTTGATATATATAAAACATATTATTATTCAAAAAACAAGCCATTTTTATTCCATTACAATTCCTTTAGTGTATATAAAAAGATAATGGATTTAGGTCCAAAGATTAGTGAAACAATTGATGAATATCATGGATTTTTTAAAAAGCATGATAAAACCTACAAAAAGTTAAATCCAACAATAGAATTAAAAAACAATTATAAAGCGAAGAAAGTAATAAAATCATTGTTTTCTTGGTTTAATAAAAAAATGTTTGATGAAACAATTGGAGCATTTATAGTCGAAGTAGAAAACATTTTGAGAACAATAAATAAAAAAAGATTTGAAAAAGATAGAGAGTCAATGACTAAGATGTTTGATTATATATGGAAATAGTATATATGGGAATATCATATAAAATTTAGGACAAATAAGATTTTGGTATTAGGAGGAAATTTATGATAAAAATTAAAATTAACTTATTTTTTCTAGAACATAAAATTATTATCTATTTTGCAATAGTATTAATAATAGTCATGTTGTTAGTTAAATACCCACCTAATTTACTTATTTCGGATGACCCCGTAATGATTAGTGTGATAGGAACTTTATTGGGAGCAATTGTTGGTGGTACTTTTTCATTAATTGGTTCTATATATGTAAACAATAAAAAGATAATAAGTGATTCGGAAGTGAAAAGAAAAAACATTATATATAGACCATTATATGATGAATTATTAGATACAAAAAAAATAATAGAAATAGAAAATCGATATCCAAGTTATGTGACTTATGAACAGGGTTATCAAACAATAACTAGACATCCTCAAATTACCGCATGGAACAGAATATGTAGTGATAGTAGAATATTAGATACACCTAAAATTGTAAAAAAGCAATATGAAAAATATCTTTTTTCAATAGAAAAATATATTTCTATAAGAAATAGTGCAAATGATTTAATTCAAGATGTTATTAATAAAATATTAAAAAAGGAAATTGGCACAGAATGTTCTATTACTAATTTGGGAAGTTGTGTTGCTTCTGAAATACTTGATGACAATTTAAAAGGCAATATAATAAAGGATCATTGTAATATGGCTTTAAAAGAAGAAGTTAAAGTTTCTGAAGAAAAGTGGGATGAAATTAAAAGCGAAATATTTAATTCATGTAATTCGATTGAGAAAATAAAAGATATTAGAAAAGCTTATTATGATTGGATAAATATACAAAATGAAACTATTAAGATGCTAGAATTATTGATATTAGAAATAAACATAAAATATGAAAAACAAAGGAGATAATATATGCGAACTTATGGAATGAGCAAAGATGAAGTGATTCGTGATTTAAAAATAGTAATGAATAAAGAACCTGATTTAAAATATTATTTAGATAATGAATATGTAGAAAAAGCTATTGAATTAATTATAGAAGGTATAGGAACAATAATAGAAAAAAATAACAGGAAAATAGAGGATGATAAAAAAAGTGAATTAAGAATGAAGGGTTATTAGAATATAGCTAATACTAAATAATTGAAAAGTATTGTTGAATTTTTTAAATAGATTACTTTAAATATTGTTAAAACAGTAAAATTTTTAGGTACACTTTTAGGTACGAAAAACTCTAAATTAGGCTAAATTTTAGCAAATCGCCCTAAACTCTGCTAAATACAAACCCTTATTTTATAAGGATTTTAATATTTTATAAATTAATAAAAACTGCTTCCAAGGCACCCCCTGAAGAGCACTAAACATTATTTATAACATTTTTCACATAGTTTTCATTTTTATAACTTATAAATATCATATTTTGAGATTAATCTTAAATATGAAAGAGAGGATAATATGTATATTTTAAAAAACGCATGGAAATCAATTACAAGAAATAAAGGAAGGAATATGCTAATAGGCATTATTATATTAGTAATTACATGTGCTTCAACAGTTGCTTTAGCAACTCTTAATTCATCTAACAAATTAATTGAATCATATGAAAACAAATATGATGTTGAAGCAACAATTGGAATTAATAGAAAAAATATGATGAAGGATTTTGATCCAAATAGTGATAGTAAAGATAAACTTGTTGATAGTTTTTCTAATATTAATAATATAACTATTGAAGAAGTAGAAAATTATGCTAATAGTGAATATGTATCTTCATACTATTATACATATTCAATTGAATTAAATGGTTCTAATATTGAAGCAGCTTCTAATCAAAAAGAAAACCCTAGTGATAATAAAGGTGGACGTTTTAATAATATGGGTCTTGGTAATATGCAAAATTCTACAGATTTTAAACTAGTAGGTTATTCAAGTATTGAAGCAATGACAGATTTTATTAATGGTTCATATACCATCAATGATGGTGAAATAAGTTTTGATAAAGATACTTGTGCAATAAATTATGAACTAGCTACATTAAATGAAATATCAGTAGGAGATACAATAGAATTAGTAGATCCAAATAATGAAAATACTATTTATAAATTAAAAGTAACAGGTATTTTTGATGAAAATAGTGATGAAAACTCTATGAATATGTTTAGTAACTCAGTAAATAATATTATTACTACAAGTTCTACAACAGAAGAAATTATTAATAGTAATAGCGAATTAACTAGTACTCTTAGTCCAACATTTATTTTAATTAATAAAGATGTTATTGATTCTTTTGAAAGTCAATTATATGAAAAAGGAATGAATGAAAATTTAAGTGTTAGTACTAATTTAGATAAAATAAGTAATGCTACAAGTACAATATCAAGTGTTAAAACATTTGCTAAAACATTTTTAATTATTGTTTTAGTAATAGGAAGTATTGTTCTAATAGTTATTAATGCTATAAATATTCGTGAAAGAAAATATGAAATAGGAGTTATGAGAACAATAGGAATGAAAAAATCAACTCTATCATTTCAATTTATGTTAGAACTAATGATAGTAATAATTACAGCATTAATAATTGGAGCAGGAATAGGTTCTATGATAAGTGTTCCTATTTCAAATAACTTACTATCAAATGAAATAGAAAACTCTAAAAATGAAATAGAAGGAATTGGAAAAAACTTTGGTCAAGAAAGAGAAAATAATAATTTAGATTTTACCAAAATAAATGGAGTTAATAAAGTAACAGAATTTACAAGCATAGATGCAACAGTTGATTTAAAAGTACTTGCAGAACTATTACTAATAGGAATTGGTATTACAATGATTAGTAGTCTTACTTCAACTATTTCAATTCAAAAGTTTTCACCTCTTACTATTCTAAAAGAAAGGAGTTAATTATGAGTGTATTAAAATTAGAAAAAGTTGGATATAGATATTCAGATGCTGAACAAGATGAATATGTTTTAAAAGATATAAATTTTGATTTTGAAAAAGGAAAAACATATGCTATAAAAGGTAAATCAGGTTCAGGAAAAACAACATTATTATCTTTAATTAGTGGACTTGAAAAATGTTCTTTAGGAAAAATATATTTTAATGATAATGATTTATCAAAATATGATTTAGATAAATATCGTAGTAAAAATATTGGTATTATTTTCCAATCATATAATTTGCTTCCACATTTAACTGCAATAGAAAATGTTATTATGTCAATGGATATTAATAAAATGAAAATTAATGATAAGAGAGAAGAAGCAATAAAATTATTAAATTCTGTTGGATTATCTTCAAAAGAAGGTGATCGTAAAGTACTTAGATTATCAGGAGGAGAACAACAAAGAGTTGCAATAGCAAGAAGTCTTTCATATAATCCAGATATTATTTTAGCAGATGAACCAACTGGTAATTTAGATAAAGAAACAGAAGATGAAATAATGAAAATATTTGAAAATTTAGCTCATAAAGAAAATAAATGTGTAATAATAGTAACTCATTCAAAAAATATAGCTACAAGGGTTGATATTGTATTTGAACTTAAGAAAATATAAATGATGAATATTTCATCATTTTTTGTTATGATTTTTTATAAAAAATCTAAAATGTAATAATATACAGAAATAAATATATTATTGTAGTATTATATATATTATTAAAGGAGATAATTAAAATGAAAAATGTATTTAAAAACAAAAAGGTAGTTATTTTTATAATATTAGGAATTCTATTAATAATAGGAGTATATTTTGGTATTAATTTTTTCTTAACTAATCAATTAAATAATGGTATTGAAGAAATTACAAGTGCTAGTAAAACTTTAATATTAACAGAAGAAGAAAAGAAAATTACTAATGAATATATTGAAAAATTAAATAGTGATATTACTACTAAAGAAAAAGAAAAAATTATTGAAGAAGTTGAAAGTATTATTATTAATATAGAAAATACTAATAAGGAAACATTAACTACTAAAGAAAATGAATTAAAAGATTTAAGTAATGATCTTTATGTTAAAGAAGATGATTCTAATTATAATAAATTATATAATGAATATGAAAATTTAAAAAAAGAAAAAAATTATACTGAAGCTCTTACTAAGGTTGAAGAAGTAATTGAATATGTCAGTACTGAAATAAAAAAGGTAATGAAAGCTAATCAACCTGATACTATGACTAATGCTATTGAAATATCTAATTTAAATTATTCAATAATTGATTATGAAATAATTAAATTAACTGGTACTTATAAAAATACAACTAATTATGATTTTAGTAAAATTGTTATAACTTATGATGTCATTGGAGTAGGGCATACTACTGCCATTGGAGAAGGTGATTGTGGTGATGTTGTTATTACAATAAATAATGTTAAATCACTTGGTACTGGAAAAGTTTCTTATAATGATAATATGACAAAAATTAGTTGTCAATATGAATATGATAAAATAAAATTACAAAAAATTGTTGCTTATAAATAAATTAAAACTTGCATAAATTTAAAAGAAATGGTATAATATAACCACAACGAGTAGCTATGTAATTAGGCGTAAGTCCAGTTGCACAACTACTTGTTTTATTTTTAATTTAGTAATTAATTTTTAATAAGGAGGAAGAAATGTATAATATTAACGATTATGTGGTTTATAAAAAAGATGTATGTAAAGTAAAAGAAATTAAAAAAGGTTATTTTAATACAGATTGTTATGTATTGGTCTCAATAGAAGATGAATCATTAACTATTAATGTACCAATAGAAAACAAATTAGGAAAAATAAGATCAATAATAACAAAAGAAGAAATAGAAAAATTAATTAATTCTATTCCTAATATAAAACCAATAAAAGATATAAATGATAAAATGTTAGAACAAGAATATAAAAAACTAATTTCTGAGGATTCTTATGAAGGATTAATAACAATAATAAAAACAACTTTTTTAAATAACAAAGAAAGAATTGATAATAATAAAAAAATTGGTGCTAGAGATGATGCTTATTTTAAAAAAGCAGAAAAAATATTATATAATGAATTTTCAATTTCACTTAATATGACTTATAATGAAACAAAAGATTATATAAATAAAAGAGTTAAGGAAATATTAGATTAAAATGAATAAAGAGAAGTATTTAATAGAAAAAATAAATATATTAGATTTACCAGAAAAAATAATTACTAAATTAGAAAAAAATAGTTTATATTTTGTTGAAGATATTTGGAAATTAAGAAGAGTTGATTTAAAGAATATGAACTTTTTTAATGAAGAAATTAATAAAATAATTATTCAATTACAATTAAAAGGTTTAGATGTAAATAAAAAAATTTATTAAAATATAAAGTAGGTTTAATTAAATTAATCTGATTTTTTTATTAAAAAATGATATACTAATTATATAATTAGGAGTGATATTAATGAAAAAGTCAAAGGTTTATTTTACTAAAGAAATTACACCAGAAAATATAATATCAATATATAAAAAATTAAATATTGAGTTATTAGGAAAAGTAGCAGTTAAAGTTCATTCTGGAGAAGCTGGTAATCAAAACTATTTACATCCTGAATTTATGAGACCAATAGTAGAATATTTAAAAGGGACAATTGTTGAATGCAATACTGCCTATGAAGGACAAAGAAATACTACGGAAAAACATAAAAGATTAATTGAAGATCATGGTTGGAATAAATATTTTAATGTTGATATTATGGATGAAGAGCAACCAGATTTAAAATTAAAAATAAATAATGGTTATATTTTAAAAGAAAATTTAGTAGGCAAAAATATTATAAATTATAATTCAATGTTAGTCATATCTCATTTTAAAGGTCATCCTATGGGAGGATATGGTGGCGCACTAAAACAATTATCAATTGGTTGTGCGTCAAGTGCAGGTAAATGTTTAATTCATTCAGCAGGAAAAACTGCAAATCAAGAACAATTATGGAATAATATAGCAGAACAAAATAAATTTTTGGAAAGTATGGCAGATGCTGCTTCTTCAGTGGTAGATTATTTTAAAGGAAATATAGCGTTTATTAATGTTATGTGCAACATTTCAGTTGATTGTGATTGCTGTGCAGTTGCAGAAAATCCATGTATCAATGATATTGGAATATTGGCATCACTTGATCCAATTGCTTTAGATCAAGCATGTATTGATTTAATATATAATAGTAATGATAATGGTAAAAATCATTTTATTGAAAGAATAGAATCAAGAAATGGTAAACATACTATTGATGCAGCAGAAAAACTTGGATTTGGAACAAAAAATTATGAATTAATAAAATTTTAAAAAAATGTATATTTAAAAAAATATTACATATTATAATAATGTCATAGGAAACTATGACATCATAATCCCAGAATAATCTGGGATTTTATTTATTTTTATAAAAAAATTTGATACAATGTATTTGGTGATAATATGAAAAAAATTTTTTCTTTATTAATATGTTTCTTTGCATTAATTATGGTTGGATGTACTAATAAAAACAATTATAAAATTGAACTTGATAGTAATTCTTCAACTGGATATTCTTGGGTTTATTCTATGAGTGAAGAAGGAATAGTAGAATTAGTAGAAGAAAAATATATTGATAGTAATAGTAGTGTTAATAAAAACTTTGTGGGAACACCTGGTGTTCAATCCTTTGAATTTAAAGGTTTAAAAGAAGGACATGTAACATTAACTTTTGTTTATACAAGAGCTTGGGAAGAAAAAGAAGAACCAGAAGAAACAAAAATTTATAATTTAGTGGTAGATAAGAATTTAAAAGTTTCTTTAGAAAAATAGGTATAATTAAAAAAATATTACATATTATAATAGTGTCATAGGAAACTGTGACATAAGAAATCCCAGTTTACTGGGATTTTATTTATTTTTATTTAAATATTTGATATAATTTTATTGGTGATAAAAATGTTTGAAACATTAAGTGAAAGATTGCAAAATGCAATGAAGAAAATTAAAGGTTATGGAAAAATAACTGAAGACAATATAGATGAAATGTTAAGAGAAGTTCGTTTAGCACTTCTTGAAGCAGATGTTAACTATAAAGTAGTGAAAGAATTTACATCAAGTGTAAGAGAAAAAGCATTAGGAGAAGAAGTTAAAAAAAGTTTATCTCCAGGAGAAATGTTTGTTGGAATAGTACGAGATGAATTAGAAAAACTTCTTGGTGAAAAGCAAGAAGATTTAAATTTAAATGGTAATCCAAGTGTTTTAATGTTAGTAGGACTTCAAGGAAGTGGTAAAACTACTACTATAGGAAAACTTTCTAATTTATTAAGAAAGAAACATAACAAAAAACCTCTTCTAGTGGCATGTGATATATATAGACCTGCTGCTATTGACCAATTAAAACAAATAGGGAAAGAACTTAATATTGAAGTATATTCAGAAGGTAAAATAAGTCCAATAGAAATAGCCAAAAACTCTATAAAATATGCTAAAGAAAAT
>CAZCLV010000031.1:7053-9333 GCA_964499645.1 uncultured Mycoplasma sp. | reverse complement strand
TTTGCTAACATACTTCTTCTATGTTTGTTATCACGACCTAATTTTCTATATGCCATAATTTCACTCCTTTATTAGTCGTCATCTCTTAAATTAAGTTCTAGTTCTTTAACTTTATCTAGAACTTCTTTTAATGACTTTTTACCTAAGTTACGAATTTTCATTACATCAGCAGCAGATTTATTAACTAAATCTTGTAATGTATGAATACCTGCTCTTTTTAGGCAATTATATGCACGAACTGAGAAGTCTAAATCTTCAATTGCAGTTTCTAGTGCTTTTACTTTTGGATCTTCAACCTTTTCAATCATCATTCCTGTTACATTAGCAATGTTGTCTAAGCTTGCAACTACTTCTAAATGTTCAATTAATATTCTACTTGCTAAAGCAATTGCTTCTTCTGGTTTAATAGAACTATTAGTCCATACATCTAGAATTAATTTATCATAATTTTCACTTTGTCCTACACGAGCATCTTCTACTTCATAAGCTACTCTTTCGATTGGTGAATATAATGAATCTATTGCAATAACTCCTACTTTCTTATCAGAAAGTAATTTTTTATTTTCATCCGCTCTAACATAACCTCTACCAGATGATACAGTCATTTCCATAGTTAATTTACCACCTTTTGCTAATGTAGCAATAACATGGTCTTTATTAATTACTTCAACGTCAGCATCACATTCAAAATCTCCAGCAGTAATAACACCTTCTTTTGATGCATTAAGTCTGATTATTTTTTCTTCTGGCGTATACTTTTTAAGAACTACTCCTTTTAAATTAAGAATAATTGATGTAACGTCTTCAACTACACCTTCAATTGTTTGAAATTCATGAAGAACTCCATCAATTTTAACAGTAGTAATTGCACTTCCTGGAAGTGATGATAACATTACTCTTCTTAAAGCATTTCCTATTGTTGTCCCAAAACCTTTTTCTAGTGGTTCTAGTTCAAATCTTCCGTAATTATTTTTTTCTACATAATCTGTAATTTTATAATTTGGTTTTTCAAATTGAATCATGATTATTCCTCCCTTTATTAGTTACGTGGTCTTTTTGGTGGACGACATCCATTATGTGGAATTGGTGTAACATCAACGATTGTTGTTACTTCAAGTCCTGCAGTTTGTAATGCTCTTATGGCAGTTTCTCTACCAGGTCCTACACCTTTAACGACTACTTCAACTTTTCTCATTCCTGCATCATATGCCATTTTACCAGTTTTTTCTGCTGCTAATTGTGCTGCAAATGGTGTAGATTTTTTACTTCCTTTAAATCCAATTGCACCGCTTGATGCCCAACTAATTGCATTTCCTTCTTTATCTGTAATTGTTGTAATTGTATTATTGAAAGTTGCGTGGATATGAGCAATTCCTTCAGGAACATTCTTTTTTACTTTTCTTTTTCTTTGCTTATAAGCCATAGTTTAACCTCCTAAACCTTTACTTTCTATTATTTTTTCTTATTTGCGACTACTTTTTTAACTTTACCTTTTTTTGTTCTACAATTTCTTGAAGTTCTTTGTCCTCTTACAGGTAATCCTTTACGATGACGAATTCCTTGATATGAGCCTATTTCCATTTTGTTTTTAATGCTCATATTAACTTCACGTCTTAGATCTCCTTCAGTAACATATTTATTAACTTCATCTCTAATTGCAGATAATTCATCGTTAGTTAATTCACTTGTTCTTTTATTTGAAACTTTTGCACTTGCTACAATTTTTGCTGCTATTGCAGGTCCAATTCCATAGATATATGTTAATGAAGTTTCAATTCTTTTTTCATTTGGTATTTCTACACCTTTAATACGTGCCATACTCTTTTCCTCCTATATTAACCTTGAGTTTGTTTGTGTTTTGGATTTTCACAAATTACCATTATTTTACCTTTACGCTTAATTACTTTACATTTAGCACAAATCTTTTTAACTGATGGTTTTACTTTCATATTATTTTAATCCTTCTTCCTATAGGTTATTCGCCCATGTTTTAAATCATATGGGGAAAGTTCTAACATAACATTATCACCCGGTAAGATACGAATATAATTTAATCGCATTTTACCAGAAACATGAGCCTCAATTATGTGACCATTGGTCAATTCTACTTTAAACTTTCCTCCTGGGATAATTTCTAATACTTTTCCCTCTACTTCGATTACATCATCTTTTGCCATAACTTTTCACACTCCTGTCAAAATTTCGTATCCATCATCAGTAACTACTACCGTATGCTCAAAGTGTGCTGATGGACTAAAATCTTCTGTTTCAATTGTCCAG
>CAZCLV010000031.1:0-7043 GCA_964499645.1 uncultured Mycoplasma sp. | reverse complement strand
CATTCCTTTTTTTAACATTAAGCCTGTATTTTTTGTACCATAATTTGGTATTTCAGGATCTTCATGTAAATTTGTTCCAATGCCATGACCTACTAATTCTTTTACAACACCCAAATTATGTTCTTTGGCATATTCTTCTATTGCAGAAGATATATCCCCAATTCTATTACCAGGTTTAATTTTATCTAAACCTTTATAAAGAGATTCTTTTGTATGAGTTAATAAGTATTTTTTATCTTCACTTATTTCTCCTACTTGATAAGTCCATCCTGAATCACCATGATATCCTTTGTAGCAAGCACAAATATCTAATGTAACAATATCACCATTTTTCAATTTTCGAGGTCCGGGTATTCCATGAACTATTTCTTCATTTATTGAAATACATATAGCTCCTGGATATCCTTCATATCCTTTGCAAGATGGAATTGCATCTTTGCTTATTATAAATTGTTCTGCTAACTCATCTAATTCTTTTGTTGTAATTCCTGGTTTAATGAATTGTTGCATATATAGATGAGTTTCATAAACAATATTGCCAGCAATTCTTAAAAGTTCTATTTCTTTATCACTTTTAATATTTATCACTTATTATCTCCTCTAATCTATTATTTTTAGAGCATCTTCATATACATCATCAATAGTTTGAGAAGTTATTCTTTTTAGAATTCCTTCTGTTTCATAAAAGTCTATTAATGGTTGTGTTTTGCTTAAGTATTCTTCATATCTTTGATCAAATACTTCTTTTGAATCATCAACTCTTTGAATTAATGTTTCTTTGCAATCATCACATATACCTTCTTCAATAGGTTTTAATAATTTATTTCTTAAAGAATAAGATTTTTTACAATTAGGACATATTACCCTTGTAGTAACTCTTTGCTCTAATTCCTCTTTTGGAACATCTAAATATATAACTACTCCTATTTTTTTATTGATTTTTTGTAATAATTCCTTATACATAATTGCTTGTTGTTCTGTTCTTGGAAAACCATCTAATATGTAAGGAACTGCTCCTAAATTATTTATTTTCTCTTCTAAAATAGAAAATACTGTTTCATCAGAAATAAGTTTCCCAGATTTCATTTCTTCTTGCAATTGTAAATTTGATTTTGATGCTTCTCTTAGCATATCTCCAGTTGATAAACTAATATATCCTAAATTATCAGATAATTGTTTTGATAATGTTCCTTTACCGGCTGCTGGAGGTGCTACTAAAATAATATTTTTCATCTTCTTCTTCCTCTTCTTATACTTTTTGTATTTGAGTATTCTCTACTTAATAAGCTACTTTCTAGTTGTTTATAAGTTTCAATTGCGACTCCTACAACGATTAATAGCCCTGTACCACCTAATTGAACTGAACTAGGTAGCTTAGTAAATGTATTTACTAAAATAGGTAATCCAGAAAGTATTGTTAAGAATAGTGCTCCTACAATTGTCAATCTTGATAATACAGATGTAAAATATTTCTTTGTTGCATCTCCTGGTCTTATTCCAGGAACATATCCACCATTATTTTGTAAGTTTTTTGCCATATCATCTGGTTTCATTTGAATAAATGTATAGAAATATGCAAAAAAGAATATTAGTAATACAAATAATGTAAATCCTACTGGTTGTGAATAATTTAAATATGTGTCAACAAAATTTTGAAATTTTGTATTATCAACAAATTGAGCTATTGTAGCAGGTATTCCTAATAAACTTGAAGCAAATATTACTGGAATAACTCCTGCCGAATTTATTTTTATTGGCATAAAAGTTTGTTTTCCTAAACTTGCTGTTGATTTATTGGCATACTGAATAGAAATTCTTCTTTCAGCACCCTCAATAAAAATAACTCCTACTATTATTAAAACATATACAATTAAGAATAGTATAAAACTTCCTATTCCAACAAAAGTACCTGCTGTAGCTAATGTTGTATAAGCTGTTTTTATCATATTAGGTAATGAATAAATAATACCAGCCATAATAAGTAATGATATTCCATTTCCTATTCCTTTTTGTGTAACTTGATCTCCTAACCATAACAGAAACGCTGTTCCTGCAGTTAAAATTAAAGCTATTTGTAAATGTTGTAATGTTCCCACATTCTTTAGAAATGCAAAACTCATAGCATATCCTTGAACAAATGCAAATAATATTCCAGCATATCTTGTAATTTGGTTTATTTTTTGTTGTCCAGTATGACCTTGTTTAGCTAATTCTGAAAAATAAGGAATTATATCCATTTGTAATAATTGAATTACAATGGATGCTGTAATGTATGGAGATACTCCTAATGCAAAGATTGAGAAGTTTTTTAATGCTCCACCACCCATTACATTTAACAATTCAAGAAAGCCTAAATTTTTAGTTACTTCTTGTGTTCCTGGTACTTCAATAGAAATACCAATTACATATATTGTTAATACTAATAATGTAAAATATATTCTTTTTCTTAAATCTTTATTTTTCTTACTGAATAATTGTTTAAGATTTTTGAACATCTTAAATCACCTCAGCTTTACTTCCTGATTCTTCTATTTTTTGTAATGCACTAGCAGAAAATCTATTAGCTTTAATTGTTAATTTTCTTTCTAAATTACCATTTCCTAATACTTTAATTCCATCTAGTTGTTTCTTTATTATTCCTTTTTCTTTTAGTAATTCTGGTGTAATAGTATCACCATCTTTAAAGATATTTAAATCACTTACATTAAGTGTTGCATATCTAACTTTAAAGTCAGCATTTGAGAATCCTCTTTTATGTAGTCTTCTATAAAGTGGTGATTGTCCACCTTCAAATACTGGATTAATTGCAGCTCCACTTCTAGCTTTTTGACCTTTTTGTCCTTTACCACTAGTTTTTCCTAAGCCGCTTCCTGCACCACGACCAACTCTTTTACGAGAAGAAGTAGCACCTTCATTTTTAGTTAATTCATGTAATTTCATTATCCTAATATCTCCTCTACACTTTTTCCTCTAGCTTCTGCTACTTGTTCAATTGTCTTTAATGATTCTAAAGCACTAAGTGTAGCTCTAGCAACATTAATTTTCTTTCTTGAACCAAGTGATTTTGACATTATATCTTTTACTCCAGCAATTTCAAGAACTGCTCTTAATGATCCACCAGCTACTAATCCAGTACCAGCAGATGCAGGTTTAATTACAACTCTTGTTGCTCCTTTTATTCCAATTACTTCATGAGGAATAGTTCTTCCATCAACAATTGGAATTCTTACTACATTTTTATTTGCATCTTGTCTTGCTTTTTTAACAGCTTCAGCAACTTCATTTGCTTTGCCTGTTCCAAGTCCAACAAGACCTTTTTTATCTCCAACTAAAACTACTGCTTGGAATCTTCTTTGACGTCCACCTTTAGTAACTTTAACTACTGCTTTAGTATCTAAAACGATTTCATCAAGAGTTTTAACTGGCTTCTTATTAAATGGTTTTTTTGTAAAAGGTTTTTTAAAATCTTTCTTTTCTACATTTTTATTTTCATTTTTATTTTCTTCCATGTCTTTCCTCCCTAGAATTCCAAACCTTTTGAACGAGCAGCATCAGCTAATGCTTGTACACGTCCATGGTATAGATATCCTCCACGATCAAATACTACTTTCTTAATTTTAAGTTTCTTAGCTTGGTCAGCTATAAGTTCTCCAACTTTAGTAGCTACTTCAATATTATTTCCTTTTAAATTTAGTGAAGAAGCACTAGCTAAAGTTACTTTCTTTTCATCGTCAATTATTTGAGCACTAATGTTAGTGTTAGAACGATAAACACAAAGTCTTGGGATATCTTTTGTTCCAGTAATAGTTTTTCTTAATCTATCATGTCTAATTTTACGCATTTCATTACGTGATTCTTTTTTTATCATAAATACCTCCTATTTAGCTTTTTTTCCTTCTTTACGTCTTACATATTCTCCAACATAACGAATACCTTTTCCTTTATAAGGTTCAGGTTGTCTTACTTTTCGAATGTTTGCCGCAAATTCACCAACTTTAATTTTATCAATACCAGAAACTTCTATTTCTGTATTAGATTTTACTTCTAATTTTAGTTCTGCTGGAATTTCTAATTCAACTGGATGAGAATATCCTGCATTTATAACTAAATTATTTCCTTTTAATGCAAATCTATATCCAACACCAATTATTTCAAGAGCTTTTTTATATCCATTTGAAACTCCTTCAATCATGTTTGCAATATTTGCATTTACTGTACCATGCATCTTTTTTGTAGGAATTAACTCATTTTTTCTATTTACTTTAACAGTACCTTCTGAAACTATAACTTCTACATCTTTATTAGTATTAGTTGTTAATTCACCTTTAGGTCCTTTTACTGTAATAGTATTATCATTAACTTCTACTGTAACATTTTCTGGAATTGCTATTATTCTATTTCCTATACGACTCATATTATCACCATTACCAAATATAAGCCATAACTTCTCCACCAAGATTTTGTTTACGTGCTTCTTTATCAGTCATAATACCTTTTGAAGTTGAAACAATTGCGATACCAAAGCCATTTAATACTTTTGGCATTTCAGCTGCTTCTACATAAACTCTTAAACCTGGTTTTGAAATTCTTTTTAGGCCAGTTATTACTCTTTCTTTTTTATTTGTGTACTTTAATGTTAATGTTAAAGTAGCTTGAGGTTTTTCATTTCCAACTTTGCAGTCTTCAATAAATCCTTCATTTTTTAATATATTAGCAATTTCATTTTTTACTTTTGATACAGGCATTGATACTTCTTTATTTTTCATTTGATTTGCATTACGTATTCTTGTAAGCATATCTGCGATTGGATCAGTCACTACCATATTAAATTCCTCCCTTCAAGTCTTACCAACTTGACTTCTTAACTCCTGGGATTTGTCCTTTACTTGCTAATTCTCTAAAGCAAATACGACAAATTCCATATTTTTGTAAAACACCATGTGGTCTTCCACATCTAGAACATCTTGTATATTCACGAACTTTAAATTTTTGTGGTTTATTAGCTTTCGCTATCATACTCTTTTTTGCCATTATATACCCTCCATTACTTCCTAAAAGGAATTCCTAACTCTTCTAATAATGCATGAGCTTCATCATTTGTTTTTGCAGTTGTTACAAGAACGATATCCATTCCTCTAACTTTTACTACATTATCAAATTCAATTTCTGGGAATACTAATTGTTCTTTAATTCCAATTGTATAGTTTCCTCTTCCATCAAATGCTCTTGTAGATAATCCTCTAAAATCACGAACACGTGGTAAAGATACAGATATTAATTTATCTAAGAAATTATACATGTTTTCTCCTCTTAGAGTTACTTTACATCCAATTGCTTGTCCTTCACGAAGTTTAAAACTTGCTATAGACTTCTTTGCTTTTGTAATTACTGGTTTTTGACCTGCTATTGCATGTAAATCACTTACTGCTGCATCTAATAGTTTTGAGTTGTGAGATGCATCTCCTGCTCCAATATTAATAACTATTTTTTCAAGTTTTGGAACTTGCATTATTGATTTGTATTCAAATTTCTTTTGTAAACTAGGAACTATTTCTTTTTGGTATTTTTCTTTTAAGCGATTCATAAAATCCCTCTCTTCCTAATTTTCTTTACTATTAGATTTTGATTTTCTAACAGTTTTTGGTTTTTCTTCTTTTGCAACTACTTTTGTTGCTTTTTTATCTGATTTAACAGTTCTTACTATTTTTCTTGTTACTTTATTTGTTTTTGAATCAATTAACATAATATTTGAAGCATTAATCTTTGCTTCTTTTTCAACGATTCCACCAGTTTCATTAGAATTATTAGGTTTCATATGTTTTTTAACAATATTTATACCTTCAACTATTACTTTATTTTCATTTTTAAAAGTATGAGTAATTTTTCCTTCTTTTCCTTTGTCGTTTCCAACCATTACTCTAACTTTATCACCAATTTTTAATTTCATAATTATCCTCCTATAAAACTTCTTTTGCTAAAGATACAATTTTCATGTAATCTCTATCACGAAGTTCTCTTGCTACTGGTCCAAATACACGTGTTCCTACTGGACTTTTATCATCCTTAATTATTACACATGCATTATCATCAAATTTTATGTATGATCCATCTTCTCTTCTTACACCTTGGACTGTTCTAACAATAACAGCTTTTACAACTTTTCCTGCTTTTACATTTCCATTTGGTGTTGCTTTTTTAATTGTTCCTACAACTATATCTCCAATATTTCCAAATTTAACTTTGCTTCCTCCAAGAACTCTTATTACAAGTAATTCACGAGCTCCTGAGTTGTCAGCAACTTTTAAACGGGTTTCTTGTTGAACCATTTTTCAATTCCTCCTTAAAGTATTACTCTCTCTTTTAAAACTTCCGCTAAATAGAATCTTTTTGTTTTAGATAATGGTCTTGTTTCCACTATTCTAACTGTATCACCTATTTTTGCTTTATTAGTTTCATCATGAGCAGTATACTTCTTACTATATTTAACTCTCTTACCATATTTTGGATGTATCTTATATGTTTCTACTAATACAGTAATTGTTTTATTATTTTTATCACTAACAACTTTTCCAACAAATTCTTTTTTTACAGTATCTTTCATATGTCCTCCTACTTTCCTAACTCGCGTTCACGAATAATAGTTTTCATTTTCGCAACTTGTTTTCTTAAATCTCTTAATCTTACAGGTTTTTCAAGATTTCCTGTAGCTTGTTGGAAACGCAAATTAAATAGTTCTTCTTTGGATTCTTTAATTTTAGTTTGTAGTTCTTCTGTGGTTAATTTTCTTAATTCTTCAATTTTCATGCGTTTTCACCACCCATTTCTTCTCTTTTAACAAATTTTGTTTTAATAGGTAATTTATTTGCAGCAAGTCTTAAAGCTTCACGAGCTGTTGCTTCATCTATTCCACCTATTTCAAACATAATTTTTCCTTCTTTAACTACTGCAACCCATTTATCAACAGCACCTTTTCCAGATCCCATACGAACTTCTAGTGGTTTAGCAGTTTTAGGCATATGTGGAAAAATATTAATCCATACTTT
>CAZCLV010000030.1:3807-9360 GCA_964499645.1 uncultured Mycoplasma sp. | reverse complement strand
CAGCAGGTATAGAAAATGTAATAGTATACCAAGATAATGCTAAAAAAACTATGAAGGGTAAAAAAGGTATTTTGTTCATCACAACAGGGATTACCATATTTACAATAATTGGATTATTACTAAGCTCTGAAACATCAAAATTTAAAGAAAAGAGTATGGCAGACATGTATCTTGATTCAATTAATAACTATTATCAAGTTGATAATAATCACCAACTATATCATACTAATAAAGGAGAACATTATACTATAATTGAGATAGAAATTAATCCAAATGATTATGACAGTTCAAACTTTGATACAATTGATTTATACTATAAACTATATAATGATGCTGTCAAGAAAGCGTGGGAAGATGGATATGATCCTTATGTTTCTGATGATGTATTTTGCATTTATGATTGCTTAAAACTTGAGGAAATTTCAGATTTAAATTTCGATAATTTTTTTGATAGAAGCAAAGGACAAATGTATTATCCTAAAAATGGAAAATATTATTATGTAGGAAATAACAATGTTAGTTTGCTTCGATTAGTAGAAGTTAATTTAGATACTGGTACTTACGTAAAAGATTCATACAATTATGGAATATCAGAGTATTATATAGAAAAACCAAAAAACAAATAGTTGCAAGATAAATTTGCTTTGCTCATCCTTGACAACTACATAAAAACTTTTAAAAGACTAAACTGCTTATTTAAACTTTTTTTTCCAACTTAACTTTTTAATTGAAAAATAACAATTTTGTAATTGAAAAATAACAATTTTGTATGTAAAAATAACAATTTATTATTGTTATTTTTATTATTATTTGTTATACTTTATTTAGTAATGTAAGGGTGATTGAATTGAAAAAAAATAAATTATATATTAGTCTAATAAATTATTTTATATTTGGAACAATGTTTTTTATTAATAGTGTAAAAGTAAGTGCAATAAATAGTTATGGTTATACATTAAAAGTTTGTACTGAAGTATTAGGGCAAGGGCTTACTACTCAATTATTAAAAATTTTTAAAATTATTAGAATTGCTACACCAATTCTTTTATTGGTTCTTATTGCAAAAGATTTATTATCTGCAGTAGGACAATCAAAAGAAGATGAAATGAAGAAAGCAATAGGTTTAATTGTTAAAAGAATAATAGCTGCAGTGTTAATATTTTTTATTCCTACTATTGTTACATTAATACTAAATTTAATTGGTTGGTCTTCAGGCACTTGTGGAATATCGTAGGGAGGAATAGCATATGACATTTTTAAATACATTGACTTTATTTAATGTTGGTGAAATTTTTGTTAATTTTATTGCAGGACTATATACAAGTGTTGCAAAAGCTTATTCGTTATTAATGACTTTTGCAACAGGAACAACAAATAATACTATAGCAAATTCAATAAATGGGTTTGCAAAAAGTGCCTATACATTAGTGGGCATTTTTATGGTATTTAGATTAGCAATATCTATTCTTACGTATTTAATTGATCCAGAAAAGATGAGTGATAAACAAGTTGGAGCAAGCAAATTGATTTCAAGGATTGTTATTTCGGTGATACTATTGATAACACTTAATACTTTTATATTTCCAACATTATCAGACATAGAAAATGCATTATTGGACCCTGATAGTATTATTTTTAATATATTTCCTAATCCGTTTGATGAAGGAAGCGCATGGAGCAGTATGAATGATACTTCATTAAATAATAAAATAATATTAAATAATAATAACTTTAATATTGAAAATACTATAATACCTTCAGTAAAAGCTTCTACTGATAGTTCATGCATGGCAAGTGGATATTTAAATAATCATAAAGAGGCATTAGCAGGTTTTGGTAATGTTGATTACTATTTTGAACCGCTTGATTCTTCAAATGCTATAGATGAAAATAAAATTTTAAAAAATGGGAAATTTGTATCACCTAGCAATATTAATGATTCATTTTCCAGTTTAAAATGCACATATGATAGTTTAAAGACAAAAAATTTTGTTGCTGAAGTATTAGGAACATATTACAAAAATACTAGTATGTTTGTTGCAAGTTATTTAGGTGCTAGTTTAGGTAAAAATGGGAATGTAGTTAACTCTCCAACTATAAAACCATTGTCTGATTGTTCAACAGGTGAAAAACCATGTCTTATATACAACAAACCCACTATAATCTCCACTAACAATAAAAATTTGAAAGGTACTATTAAAAGCATTACTTTTGAGAAAATTATAGACCAAATTGTAGTTGATGTTTCATATTATGCCAATGATAATGAAACGGTCATAGAAGAATTTTCTTTATACTATTATAAGTTTTCATCTACTAAACCAGTTGCAAATAGCCTTGTAAAATTAACTTTTAATACTACGGGTTCTGTTACTTTGGAAAATAATGGAATAAATTGCTTATATTCCGGAAAACTTCCTAAACATTTAGAATCAACAGAAGAAACATATTACTATTATAATAAAGAAACAAAACAAACGGAAACCAAAAAGACAAATGTATTATCTTTTTCTAGTGCAAAAACTAATGGTTGTCCTTATTGCAATGGATTAGAACAAATAAAAAAAGATATTGATAGTAAAAATCCACATTGTTTTTCAACATTTGATTATAATGGATCAGAAATATCTTTTGATAAAACTGCTCGTGTAAAAACAAATTATAAGTGTGCTACTACTTCACCAGAAGAAACATTTGCCTGTGTAGCCAAATTAATAGATGAATATGATTTACCAACCTCAATAGGAGATGCTGATATTGATAATGCCTTGGAAACAGCTAATACAGCTAATACTGATATTTCCGGGATAGAAAGGAATGCATTGAGCTTTGCAAGAAGTATCTTAAGTAGTTTTACTGATAAACCTGATGTTATAACTGAGGGAGTAGAAGACAAAGGATTGTTTATGGAAAGTTCTGCTGCTAATGATGCATTAGGAGTAATGGCAGAAAACAAGGAAATAATGTTTGACTGGTTTTTAACAATAATTGCAGGACTTGGGGTAATAGTTTATCTATGGATTTTATGTATTGAAGTTATTATTCGTAATATGAAAATAATTTTCTTACAAATAATTGCCCCTATACCGGTAATATGTTATATGAATCCTAATGATAAAGTTTTAAGCAGTTGGTTTAAACAATATATTGGAACATATTTAGATTTGTTTATTAAGTTATTAGCAATAAATGCAGGATTTAGATTTATTACTCTTATAACAGAAGCTATTAATCCTGTTAATGGATTTGCTACATTCTTAATTTATAGTGGAGGTTTCTTATTTATAAAAGCAGCACCAACATTTATATCAAAAGTATTTGGATTAGAAAATATGGCTGGAACATTTAAAGATGCAGCAGGATTAGTGAAAACAGGACTTATGGCAGGAGCAGGAGCAGTTGCCGGTGGAGTTGCTGGAGCAGTAAGTGGAATGGGAAAAGGAGCTACTTTTTCAACAGTGGCAGGAGGACTTTTAGGAGGAGCCGCAAGAGGATTTTCTTCTGGAGCAAAAGGTAAAGTGTTTGATGGAGCAAAAACTCAAATTGGAAGAAATACTAAAGCAAAAGCTGCATATATGGATGGAGCATCTTGGGGTCAAAGAATGTTATCAAAGGTGGGAATGGATTCTGCTTCTAGAACAGATAGAAATTTAAAAGATTTAGAATCTGATAGCAAACAATATGAAGCTTTTAAAAAACATAAAGAAAGTATTGATCAAGCGGCAGAAGCAAGTAATTTCATAAAAGATTTGAGATCACAAAGACTTGCTGATGGAAGTGCAAGATATTCAGAATCTGAGATTAAAGCAGCAAGAAAAAATTTTATTAATCATAACTCTAATGCAGGTAATAAAGGTACTGTTTCTTCTTTTCAAATGACTGATAGAGCTGGTAATAAAGTAACTGTAAGTGCTGGCTATGAAGATAGTAAAGCAGGTGCTATACAATCTGAATTAACTAAGGCCGAATCACTTAGAAGTGGAAGTTCAACTATTAATAAAGTTTCTAGCGCTCCTATTTCGGATTATGCTGACTTAGATAATGCAGATACTGCTGTTACAAATGCTAAAACTTCTACTGATGAAGCAATATATGCTGCTAAAAGCACTGATACTTATAGAGTTGGAGATGCTTCAAGAAATAGTAATAGTAATAATGGTAATAAATAAAAAGAGGGTGATAAATTGTGATAAATCAATCGTTTTTAATACCTGCCAATAGTAAAAAATCTGGTTTAATATTTGGACTTTTTAAACCCTTTGATTTAATACTATTTGGTTCAGGAACAGCAGTTACATTTATATTATTGGCAATATTGCCAATATCAAAACTATGGGGAGTAGTATTGACATTACTTCCTATATGTACAACTGGTATGTTAGTATTTCCAATACCTAGCTATCATAATGTAAGAACATTACTACAAGAAATATTTATTTATTATAAGAATAGAAGGAAATATATATGGAGAGGTTGGTGCTATAAGTATGAACAATCAGATAAATAATAATGTTAATCTACAAACAAGAAGTGAACCAAAAGTAGAAGTGGGAACACAAGCTAGTTATCCACTTGGTGGAGGAAATACAACACCAGTAAGTGGAACCCCTGGTGTTAAAAAATTACCAAAAAATGTCAGTGAAAATCCTAAATATACTGAAAACTGGATTAATATTAAAAAAATATCTAATGGAATTATTTATAATGATTCAGGAGAAATGATTACTGGAATAAAAATTAATCCAAAAAACATTTTTATTCTTGATTATTCTGTCATGGATAATACTTTATTGGGATTAATGAATTTTTATAATACTCTTGAATTTGAATTTTGGTTAATAGTAGCGGATCGCCCAGTAGATATAACTATGTATGAAGCAGAAATGCAACTTTTATTTAATAATACACAAGATCAAGTTATTAGAAAAGTTATTTCACAAGATATGGCAAAAGGTGATTATTTTATAAATAATGATGTAGTTGATACAGAATACTATTTATTATTTAAAGAAAAAAATATGGATGCCTTACAAAAGAAAATTAGAAATATGATAAATGGAATGGCAGGATGTGGGATGATAGCTAGCCAAACTTCTACTGATGATTTAAGAATGATAGTTGATAACTTCTTAAATGGTGGAAGAAATTTTGAAACAGGAACGGTGATGCCATTATGAGTAATTTTAAAAGTAAAATAGCCCCTAAGGGTTTGGATTTTAGTAATTCTTCATATATAGTTTCTAGTGATAAGTATATGACTATTCTTACTGTTGTTTCTTATCCAAGAAATATACAAGTTGGTTTTTTAGCAAATATTACAAATCTTCCTGGAATAAAAGTTGTAGTTAAGCATATTCCTGTTGGTTTTAATGTATTATCTAAAATGTTAAATAAAGAATTAGCTAATTTAAGAGTTCGTTATCAAGAAGAAAAGGATCGTACTATTCAAGAAAGAGTTAGACAAGATTATGATACATTAGAAGCATTTGTACAACAACTTGCTTCTGCACAATCTAAAACATTTGATTTTCAAATGCATATAGTTGTAACAGG
>CAZCLV010000030.1:3568-3783 GCA_964499645.1 uncultured Mycoplasma sp. | reverse complement strand
AGAGCTATCCCAATGATGTTTGAACAAGAAAAAGTTTTAAAATCAATTTTACCTTTCTTTCCAAAACAAGATATTGAAGAAAGAATAGGAACAATAATACCAAGCCCAACTATGGCTGCTATGTATCCTTATATATTTGATAGTATTAAAGATGCGGGACCTTCTTGTTTACTTGGAACAGATTTTTCTGGAGGAGTTGTATTATTTAATCAATT
>CAZCLV010000030.1:0-3544 GCA_964499645.1 uncultured Mycoplasma sp. | reverse complement strand
GCTAATATGATTATTTTAGGTACATCTGGTTCTGGTAAATCTACTGCAGCAAAATTAATGTTAAGAACAGCACTTAGAAATGGATATAAAGTAGTATGTATAGATCCAGAAAATGAACTAAAAGAAATGGTTGAATTATTTGGTGGAGATACAATAGATTTAGGAAAAGGTGGAGAATATGGACTTATTAATCCGCTTGAAGTATTAGTAGATGCAGATGAGGATGAGATTAAGCAAGGACTTGGTTATACAGTTCTTACTAAAACTCTTCAATTCTTAAAAGGATTTATGAAATACTATGATCCATCTATAGATGAAGATGTTTTAAATTTATTTATTGAATTAGTTCAAGAAACATATAAACGTTTTGGAATAGACTTTAATACAGATTTTTCTGGATTAAAATCTAATCAATATCCAACTTTTGATGATGTATATGCCACTATAAAAGGCAAATTATTATCAATGACAGATATGACTCATGAAAAAGATATAATGGAAAGACTTGAACTTAAAATTAGACCTATTACAAATGAATTAAAGTTCTATTTTAATGGACATACAACAATAGCTCCAAAAAGTAATTTTATTGTATTTAATATAAGAGAGTTAATGAATTCAGATGTAAATGTTCGTGATGCATTATTCTTTAATGTATTAAAATATGCTTGGAGTTTATGCTTGGATTTAAGAATTAATACAGTGATGATGGTAGATGAAGCTCATGTATTATTATCAGGAGGAAATGTTTTAGGAGCAGACTTTTTAGCACAAATTCAAAGAAGAGCTCGTAAATATAACACAGGTAACATTATAATAACTCAACAACCAAGTGACTTTACTCCACAAGCAGTAATAACACAAGGAAAAGCAATATTTGATAATGCATCTTATTACTTAGTAATGGGATTAAAGAAACAAGCTGTTGAAGATCTTAGTTTATTAGTAGATTTAAATGATAATGAAAGAGAAAGTATAAAAAGATTTTCTCAAGGAAATGCATTATTTGTATGTGGTTCAAGAAGAATGCAAATTAATGTAGTATTAACACCAGAAGAATTGGAATCATTTGGTTCTGGTGGAGGATTATAAAAATTTAGTTTATAAGAACTTAAATAATAAAATCATTGTTATTTAAGTTTTTTTATACTATAATAATAATAGAATATTTTGAGGTGACTTTAATGAAATTAAAATTCAAGGCAACAGCACAAGATTGGTTAATATTTGCACTTTTTGTTATTGTGCTACTTTATATTGTATGTATTGCGGTATTAAACATAAATAGTTTTGCAATAGGAAAAGGTTTTTCAGGACTAAATCCTTTTCCAGCATTTACACCAAGATTTTTACCCGCTACAATAGTATTTTTTGTTGGAGCAGGTATATTAATATTTGTAGGAGTATCTTCATATTTCTTTGATACAGAAAAAGGATTTGGAATTAGTGCTGGAGAAAAGGATGAAAAGGGATTTTCTAGATTTTCTACTGATAAAGAGGCACAAGAAACATTAAAGAAAATTAAAATTAAGTCAGATACTTATGAATATGCAGGTGTACCTATAAAAAATGATGGTACTTATATTTGGTTAGATCCAGGTGAAAGTCATAATATAGTTATTGGTTCAACTGGTGCTGGTAAAACTCAAGATATAGTTCATCCATTAGTTAAAATTTTAGCTAAAAAAGGTGAATCAATGATTATTACTGATCCAAAATCAGAAATATATAAAGAAAGTGCAGGATTATTAAAAAAACTTGGATATAAAATAGTTATATTAAACTTTCGTGATCCACAACGTGGTAATTGTTGGAATCCTTTAAGCCTACCATATAGATTATATAAAAGCGGGGATACAGATAAAGCAATGGAACTTCTAGACGATGTTGCTTCAAATATTTTATATGAAGAGGGCGGACAAAAAGATGCTTTCTGGGAAAAATCATCTGCCGATTATTTTAGTGCTTTAGCATTAGGATTATTTGATGACGCTCCAGAAGAACAAGTTAACTTAAATAGTATTTCTTTAATGACTTCTGTAGGTGAAGAAAGATTTGGTGGAAGAAGTAATTATATAAAAGAATACTTTGCAGATAAAGATCCAGCGGGAGCAGCTTATACATGTGCATCTGGTACAATTTTAGCAGCAGAAGAAACAAAACAAAGTATTTTATCAACATTTAAACAAAAAATTAGATTATTTGCTTCTCGTGAAAATTTAAGTGAAATGTTATCAACAAGTGATTTTGATATGACAACTATTGGTAAAGAAAAAACAGCAGTATTTATGATAATTCAAGATGAAAAGAAGACATACCATTCATTAGCAACAATATTTGTTAAACAATGTTATGAAACATTAATTGGAGTAGCACAAGACACTTCAGATGGAGCATTACCTGTAAGAACAAACTTTATTCTTGATGAATTTCAAAATATGCCTCCATTAAAAGATGTAACAACAATGATAGCAGCTGCTAGAAGTCGTCATATAAGATTAACAATGATTATTCAAAACTTTGCTGGACTTGAAGCTACTTATAGTAAAGAAGTGGCTCAGACTTTAAGAGCAAATTGTAATAATTTAATATATTTATTAACAACAGAACTTGGAGCTTTAGAAGAAATTTCAAAATTATGTGGTGAAAAAAGAGTAAAAGTTGGTAAAGGTGATAAACAACACGAAGAAACTAGGCCTTTAATTACTGTTTCAGAGTTACAATTAATGAAAGAAGACGAAGCAATTATTATTAGAACTAGACAAAGACCATATAAAACAAAATATACTAAAAACTATCAAATTGATTGGGGAGATTCAAAATATAAAGCCGAAGAATTTATCCATAGAGAAAAGAAATCTTTACAAGTATTTGATGTTAGAGAATTTGTAAAAGAAAAAAGAAAAGATAAATTTATGAATATGATGGATGGAGATAATCCAATGGGGGGAATGAATCCATTTGGACCAGCAATTCCACCTATACCTAATAATAATCCTCCAATTAATGTTGATGACTTAGTCAAAAAGATAGATCAAAAAATAGCAGAACTTGAAGCTGAAGAAAAACAAAAAGAAGAAGAAGAAAAAACAAAGAAAAAAGCAACAAAACAACAACCTATTTCAATTAAACCAATAGATGAAACTTCTTTAGTAGATAATAAAATAGTATTAGAACCAGAAGAAGAAAATAAAGTTGTTAAAGGTGTTAGCGATGATCAATTCTTTGATGATTTCTTTGATGAATAAAGAGTTTAATCTCTTTTTTTATTGTCTCATATAATATATCAGGAGGTTTTTATATGTACTCAAGCATTACTGCTTCTGATATAAAAGGAATGATAGGTAAAATAAATATTATTGATATAAGAGAAAATTATCTTTATAGGTTAGGGTCAATTCCTACTTCAAAAAATATTCCATTGAGTTATTTAGATATGTCTCCAGAAAAATATTTAAAAAAAGATGAAAAATATTATATATATTGTGCATTAGGAATGAAAAGTCCAAAATTATGTAATAAACTATCTAACTTAGGATATAAT
>CAZCLV010000029.1:0-10090 GCA_964499645.1 uncultured Mycoplasma sp. | reverse complement strand
GCTATTATAAATAAATATGCTTATGCAATAGAGTATGATGCAATAGATCCATTACAATTAAAAAGAAGTTTAGAAACAAAAGTAATTGAAAACTTATTTACTGCAGGACAAATTAACGGAACAAGTGGCTATGAAGAAGCAGCGGGACAAGGTTTAATCGCGGGAATAAATGCTTCATTAAAACTAGAAAATAAAGAACCATTAATATTAAAAAGAAATGAAGCTTATATTGGAGTTTTAATAGATGACTTAGTAACAAAAGGAACTAAAGAACCATATCGTTTATTAACATCAAGAAGTGAATATCGTTTACTTTTAAGAAATGATAATGCTGACTATAGACTAACAGAATATGGAAAAAAAATAGGTTTAGTGACAGATGAAGATTATAAAAAATATCAAGAAAAATATAAAAATATCAAAAAATTAGAACAAATATTAAAAAAAACTTATTTAACACCAAAAAAAGAAATAAATGAATATTTAGAAGAATTAAATACTCAGACATTAAAAGATCGTATCTCATTATATGATTTATTAAAAAGACCTGAAATTGAATATAAAGATATTCAAAAATTTATAAAAGAAACTTTTTCTAATGAAGAAATAGAACAAATAGAAATTAATATAAAGTATGAAGGATATATTAAAAAACAAGAAAAAGAAGCATTAAAAATGAATAATTATGAAGAAGTTAAAATACCAGAAAATATTGATTATAAAAAAATAGGTAATTTAGCAACAGAAGCAAGACAAAAATTAGATAAAGTAAAACCTACAACAGTAGGGCAAGCTATGAGAATAAGTGGTGTTAATCCTGCCGACATATCTATATTAATGATATATTTAAAAAGAGGCATTCATGAATAAAGAACAATTTGTATTAGAATTAAAAAAAATAAATATTGAAATAACAAATAATCAACTAGAACAATTAGATAATTATTATAAACTTTTAATAGAATATAATGAAAAAATCAATTTAACTGCTATAATAGAAGAAAAAGACGTTTATTTAAAACATTTTTATGATAGTTTAACTTTAATTAAAGCAGTTGATTTAACAAAAAAAATTAATTTATGTGACATAGGAACAGGAGCAGGATTTCCAGGAATAGTATTAAAAATAGTGTTTCCTAATTTAAATATAACATTAGTAGATGCTCTTGATAAAAGAATTAAATTTTTAAATAAAGTGATTCAAGAATTAAATTTATATAATATTAATTCAGTTCATTCACGCATAGAAGAATTTAATGAAATAGAAAAATATGATGTAGTAGTATCTCGTGCAGTAGCAAAAATAAATGTATTACTTGAATTGGGATGTCAAATACCTAAAACAAATGGTTTATTTATTCTTATGAAAGGTAATATTGAAGAAGAATTAAAAATTTCTAAAAAAGCCATAGAACAATTGAACTATAAACTAGAAAAAATAGAAAATTTTAAATTACCAATAGAACTGAGTGATAGAAATATAATAGTACTTAAAAAGATATCTAAAACAGATAAAATATATCCTAGAGAATTTTCCAAAATCAAAAAAAAGCCATTGTAAAAATGGTTTTTTTAATGTATAATGCTAATATAGGTAATCTATAATAAAGGGAATGTAAAAAGAATTGAAAGAGGGTATTTTTATGAACTTAGAAAAAGAAGTATTTGAGCTAGCTATTGAAGATATAATGCCAAATAGGTTTCAACCAAGAGAAAAGTTTGATGAACACGCATTAAATGAATTAGCTTTATCAATAAAAGAGCATGGAGTTATTCAACCAATCATTGTTCGTAAAATTGGAGATAAATATGAAATAGTAGCAGGAGAAAGAAGATACAGAGCTTCTAAAATAGCAGGTAAAAGAACTGTACCAGCTTTAATTAGAAATATTGAAGATAAAGAATCAGCTAAAATAGCATTATTAGAAAATCTTCAAAGAAAAAACCTTACTGCAATTGAAGAAGCAAGAACATATCAAACAATACTTAAACTAGATAACTTAACACAAGAAGAATTAGCAAATAATTTAGGAAAGTCTCAATCTGCAGTTGCAAATAAGTTAAGATTATTAAACTTAGACATGGAGGTTCAAAATGCGTTGTTAGAAGAAAAAATTTCTGAAAGACACGCAAGAAGCTTATTAAATTTAGAAAATAAAACTCAACAAAAAGAATTTTTAGATAAAGTAATTTCAAATAGAATGACAGTAAAACAATTGGATGAAGAAATAGGAATGATGACAGGAAAAAAAGTTGAAGAAATACCAGAAGAACCCGAAAGTGAAAGTGTTCCATCTGGTGGAATAATTAGTAACTTTGTTGATAGTCCAGAAATAATAAATGCAATGACAGATGAAATAATACCAACAACATCAGTTATGCCAAAAATGACATCACCAGCAGTTGAACAACAAATTCAACCTATAATTGCACCAAAGCAACCAGAAGTATCAGTAGAACAAAACGTTCTAACAGAACAAGTAATACCTACTATACCGGTTACTGAGCAATCTACTGAAATTAATCAAGTTCCAATAATAAATAAATCAATAATGGAACAACCAACCCAAGAACTGCAACCAGTTGCAGAAGAACCAGCTACTTATTCAGGAGTTCCAAACTTCTTTAATACAAGATTAAGCAAAGAAAAGGAAGAAACTTCAATGCTTCCACCAATTCAAGAACCAATAGTAGAACAACCAATAATACCAACAACACCAATTGCTGAGTCAGTTGTAGAAGAAACTACAATGACTGAACCAGTTTCAAATGAAAAGGAATTATCTGCTTATGAAAGTATTGAAAAATTATTAAATGAAAAAAAATCACAAGAAGAAGAAGCAAAAAAAGAGAATGAAGAACAAGACTTTTTAAGCAGTTTAAATAATATTATTGAAAGCACTCAAACAGTAGAACCACCAAAATACTCATTTGAACAACCAGTAGTGGAAGTCCCAACAGTAGAACCAGTAGCAGAACAACAACATACTTATTCATTTGAACAACCTGAATCAGTGGTTCAAATAAATAATGTTCAACCAGAACCACAATTAGAAGTGCCTACTACAAGTTTAAATGAAACAATTATTCAAACACCAATAGTAGAAGCTAAAAAAGATGATATTTATGATTTAAGATTTGCAATAAATAATTTTAGACAAGCAGTTCAAAATACAGAAAAATTCGGATTTAATATTGAAACAGAAGAATTTGATTTTAATAATATATATCAAATAGTAATTAAGATTGATAAAAATAAATAAGTTATGAATAATTCATAGCTTTTTTTAAATTTTATACAAAAGATACTTTAAAAATCTCTTATTTTTTGATACACTAGAAATAGACAAAAAAATTGGAATAGGAGTAAGCAAAATGGGAAAAGTAATAGCATTAATTAATCAAAAAGGTGGAGTAGGAAAAACAACAACTAGCATAAATCTGGCTGCTTCACTTGCAATATTAGATAAAAAAGTATTATTAGTAGATTTAGATCCACAATGTAATGCCACAACAGGAATAGGAATTAACAAAGGTGAAATAGAAAAAAGCATTTACAATGTATTAAATAATACTTGTGAAATTGAAGATGCAATAGTAAAAACAAAATATAATAAGTTATATGTTTTACCAGCAAATATTAATTTAGCAGGAATTGATATAGAAATTAGAGATAATAGTAGAAATGATTCATCATATTTACAAGCAGAACAACTAAAAAGACACATAGATAAGATCAAAGAACAATATGATTATATAATTATTGATTGTCCACCAGCATTGGGAATAATAACAACAAATGCTTTAACAGCATCAGATTCAGTAATTATTCCAGTTCAATGTGAATTCTTTGCACTTGAAGGAATTACACAATTATTAAAAGCAATCATGTACACAAGAGAAAACCTAAATCCAAGTCTTGAAATAGAAGGAGTCTTACTAACAATGTTTGATGTTAGAACAAATCTAGGAATAGAAGTAGTAGAAGAAATAAGAAAATACTTTAAAGATAAAGTATACAATACAATAATTCCAAGACTAATTAGATTAACAGAAGCTCCAAGTCATGGAAAACCAATTATTGCTTATGATCCAAAAAGTAGAGGCTCAGAAGCATATTTAAATTTAGCCAAAGAGGTGATAGAAGGAAATGGAAGAGAATAAAAGAAAAGCTTTAGGAAGAGGATTAGAAGAGTTATTCAATATTGAAGAAGTGAATTATAGTAATTTAGAAGAAAAAATTATGGAAACTGTAAAAAGTGATGAAGTAAAAGATATTCTTTTAAATGAAATAAGAGTGAATCCATATCAACCTAGAAAAACATTTGATGAAAAAGCATTAAATGAATTAGCAGAATCAATAAAAGAACATGGAGTGTTTCAACCAATAATTGTTAAAAAAAGTATTAAAGGTTATGAAATAGTAGCAGGAGAAAGAAGATATAGAGCATCTAAAATAGCAGGAAAGACAACAATACCAGCAATAATAAGAGAATTTACCGATGAAGAAATGATGGAAATTGCTATTTTAGAAAATCTTCAAAGAGAAAACTTAAATGCTATTGAAGAAGCAGAAGCCTACAAAAACTTAATGAATAAATTGGAACTTACTCAAGAACAAGTTGCATCAAGAGTAAATAAAAGTAGAAGCCATATTACAAATATGATAGGACTATTATCATTACCAGAAATAGTAAAACAAAAAATAGCAAACAATGAAATAACAATGGGACATGCAAGAGTTTTATCAAAACTAGAAGATAATGAAAAAATAAATTCATTAGCAGAAAAAATAATAAGAGAAAATCTAAGTGTAAGAGATTTAGAAGAATTAACAAACAAAGAGGAATATCCAAGAAAAAATAAAATTACAGTAAAAGAAAAATCTAATGAATATCGCCAATTGGAACAAGAACTAGCAGAATACCTTGGCACAAAAATAAAAATAGAAAACAAAAAAATGACTATTAATTATACAAATGAACAAGATTTAAACCGTATTTTAGAAATAATAAACTTTACTAAGTAGGTGAAAAAATGGAAAAAGTACTAAATTTTATTATTAAACAACAACTATATTTATTTCTAGTCTATATTCTTTTAGGAATAATTCTTTATCAAATTATAAAAAGAATTATTAATAAAGGAAAACTTAAAAATAAAAGACAAAAAACAATAAAAAATTTAATAATGCAAATTATTAAATATACAATTATCATTATAATTACTATTCTATGCTTAAGTTTATTTGGAATAGATGTTACATCGTTTATAGCAGGCTTAGGGATAATTGGAATAGTAGTGGGATTGGCACTTCAAGATATCATGAAAGATGTATTATCAGGGATGTTTATAATATTTGAAAACCAATTTGACGTTGGTGATTTAGTGGAAATAGATGGTTTTTGTGGAGAAGTAATAGATTTAGGAATTAAAACTACTAAAATAAAAAATTATCAAGGAAAAATTAAGATAATATCAAATCGCAATATTACAGAAGTAATAAATAACTCAAAATCAAATTCAGTAGCCATTATAGATATACCAGTTTCATATGAAGAAAATTTAGAAAATTTAGACAAAATATTTAAAAAAATTACAAAAAGAATAGATAAAGAAATAGAAGAAGCAAAAGACAAATCAAAACTATTAGGGATAAATAACTTCTTTGATTCTGCAATTATGTATAGAATAAGCGTAGAAATAACACCAGCAGAACAAATAAATGTTGAAAGGAAAATACGAAAAATTATAATAGAAGAATTTAACAAAGAAAAAATATCTATTCCATATAATAAAATAGAGGTAATAAATGGAAACAAAAACATATAAACTAGGTAGTAAAATTATTATGAAGAAAGATCATCCATGCAAAACAAATATGTTTGAAATAGTTAGACTTGGAGCAGATATAAAAATAAAATGTATCAAATGTGAAAGAACTATCTTAATGGATAGAATTGATTTTAATAAAAAATTAAAGAAAGTAGTTGAAGAATAAATGAAAAATTTAAAAAAACTTAAAGTTCATCCTATAACTTCATATTTAATATTAATACTAGGGTTAATTTTAATAAGTTTTATATTATCTATATTTAATACATCGGTAACTTATAATAGTATAAATCCTGCAACAAATGAATTAGAAAAAAGTATAGTGGCAGTTAATAATATGCTAAACTATGATGGAATTAAATTTATTATAAGTAAAGCTGCATTGAATTTTATTAGTTCAACAACATTAAGTACTTTAATAATTACTTTAATAGGATTAGGTATAGCAGATGTAACAGGACTTATTCAAACTTTCATGAAGAGAAAACTAATAAAAGTAAATCCTAAATTAATAACTTTTTTACTTTTTTTAATAGCAATATTTTCAAGTATAGTAAATGAAGTAGGATATGCAATATTGATTCCATTAGGAGCATTGTTATTCTTATTTAATGGCAGAAATCCATTAGCGGGAATAGCAACTGCCTTTGCAGGAGTAGCATTTGGTTATAGCATTAGTTTCTTTGTAGGAACAATAGATATAGACTTAATACCATATACTATAAGAGCAGCTAAGTTAATAGATAGTACATTCTATGTAAGAATGACATCTAACTTAATTATAATGATAATATCTTGTTTTATTATAGCCATAGTAGGTACAATAATAACAGAAAAGATTGTTGTAAAAAAACTAGGAAGATATGTTTTAAAAACAAGAGATGAATTAGGACAAACAAAAGAAATAGAATATTTAGATTTACAATATGAAGAACAAAAGAAAATAAAAGAAGAACAACAAGAAAAAAAAGGATTAAAATATGCGACAATAGCAGCAATAATAGTGGCAGTAATATTTATATATTCAATTATTCCAGGATTACCATTATCAGGAATATTACTGGATTTAACACAAGAAGCATATGTAGATAGATTGTTTGGAATAAGTTCATATTTTCAAGATGGATTTACTTATATGATGTCAATATTCTTTGGAGTAACAGGATTAGCGTATGGAATAGGGTCTAAATCAATAAAAAATGATAAAGATTTATTTTCAAAATTAGGAAGCAAGTTTTCAGAAATAGGAATATTACTAGTTATGTTGTTTTTTGCAACACAATTTATAGCAATATTTAAACAAACAAACATAGGAACAATAATTGTGGCAAGCATTACAAATTTATTTCAATCATTACCATTATCGGGAATTGTAATAATAATTGTAGCAGTTATTATAATAGCCATATCAAATATATTTGTACCATCATCAATAACAAAATGGGCAATAATATCACCAGCTTTAGTACCTACATTAATGCAATTAAACATTTCCCCACAATTTACTCAATTTATATTTAGAGCAGGAGAATCAATGACAAATGGAATTACGCCATTGTTAGCATACTTTGTAGTATATTTAGGATATTTAAATATTTATAACAAGGACAAAGATAAACCTATTACAATAAGAAAAGGAATATCAATAATGATGCCATATTTCTTTTGGTTAGCAATAACATGGTTGCTAATTATAATAATGTGGTATATAATAGGACTTCCATTAGGACCAGGAGTGTTCCCTACATTATAAGGAGTGATTTAAATGAGTTTAAAAGCAGGAATAGTTGGTTTACCAAATGTTGGTAAATCAACTTTATTTAACGCAATAACAAAAAAAAATATTTTAGTGGCAAACTATCCATTTGCCACAATAGATCCAAATGTTGGAATAGTTACAGTTCCAGACATAAGACTACAAAAATTGGAAGCAATATACGTTCCTGAAGAAGTAAAACCAGCTACAATTGAGTTTGTAGATATAGCAGGAATAGTAAAAGGGGCATCAAATGGAGAAGGATTAGGAAATAAGTTCTTATCCCATATTAGAGAAGTAGATGCTATAGTAGAGGTAGTTAGATGTTTTGATGACAAAGAAATTACCCATGTAGAAGGAACTGTTGATCCAATAAGAGATGTTGAAATAATTAACCTAGAACTTGCTTTAGCAGATTTAGAAATAATTAATAATAGAATAGAAAAAATAAAAAAAAGAGCAGAAACAACAAAAGATAAAGAAGCATTAGAAGAATTGAATGCATTACAAAAATCAAAGACATCTTTAGAAAAAGGTATTCCATTAAGATTAATAGAATATACAAAAGAAGAATTATTTGCTATAAAATCATTTAATTTATTAACATTAAAATCACATATTTATTTAGCTAATATAAAAGAAGAAGAAATAGAAAAGCAAAATAAATATGTAGATATTTTAAAAGAATATGCAGAAAAAGAAAATTCAAAAGTAATAGAAATATCTGCTAAAATAGAAAGTGAATTATCTGAACTTGAAGACGAAGATAAATGTGAAATGCTAAAAGAATTAGGAATTGAACAAAGTGGTTTAGATAAATTAGTAGAAGTAACATACAATCTTTTAGGATTAAAAACATATTTTACTTGTGGACCACAAGAAGTAAAAGCATGGACATATAAAAATGGAATGAATGCTAAAGAATGTGCTGGAATTATTCACTCAGACTTTGAAAAAGGATTCATAAAAGCAGAAGTTATTGGATATAAAGATTTAATAGAATCAGGTTCAGAATTAAAAGTAAAAGAAAATGGTAAATTTAGAATAGAAGGTAAAGAATATCTTATGCAAGATGGAGATATTTGTCATTTTAGATTTAATTGATCATGAATATAAGGAATTAAAAAGATTTGAAAAAATAGCAGATCAAATAGATGCTCTAGAAGAAGAGTATAAAAAATTAAGTGATAAAAAATTAAAAGAAAAAACTAATGAATTCAAAGATAGATTAAAAAATGGAGAAACATTAGATGATTTAGTAGTAGAAGCTTTTGCTACTGCAAGAGAAGCTTGTGCTAGAGTAATTGGAGAAAGACCATATCATGTTCAATTATTAGGTGGGCTTGCTCTTCATTATGGAAATATATCAGAAATGAAAACAGGAGAAGGAAAAACATTGACATCAGTTATGCCTGCATATTTAAATGCATTATCTGGTGAAGGAGTCCATATTATTACAGTTAATGAATACTTATCAGAAAGAGATAGTAAATGGATGGGAGAAATTCATAGATTTTTAGGACTTACCGTGGGACTTAATCTTAGAGAACTTACTCCAAAAGAAAAACAAGAACAATATAATTGTGATATTTTATATTCTACAAATAATGAAATAGGGTTTGATTATTTAAGAGATAATATGGCAATAAGAAAAGAAGATAGAGTACAAACTAGAGGATTAAACTATGCAATAATAGACGAAGTAGATTCAGTTTTAATAGATGAAGCAAGAACGCCACTTATTATTTCTGGTGGTTCATTAGAAAGTAAAAATTTATATCTTGAAGCAGATAGATTTACTAAAACATTAAAAGAGAATGAAACTTTTATTTATGATGAAAAAACAAAGAAAGTTAATTTAACAGATGAAGGTGTAAAAAAGGCAGAAGAATATTATCATATAAATAATTTATATGATGTAGATAATACAGGATTAGTACATTTTATTAATCAAGCGTTACATGCAAATTATTCGATGAAAAAAGATGTTGATTATGTAGTACAAGAAGGAAAAATAATAATAGTAGATTCATTTACAGGACGTTTAATGCCTGGAAGAGCATTTTCAGAAGGACTACATCAAGCAATTGAAGCAAAAGAAAGAGTTGAAATACAACAAGAAACAAAAACATTAGCAACAATTACTTTTCAAAATTTATTTAGAATGTATAAAAAGTTATCTGGTATGACAGGAACTGCTAAAACAGAAGAAGAAGAATTTAGAAATATATATAATATGTATGTAATTCAAATTCCTACAAATAAACCAGTAATAAGAGAAGACATGTCAGATATAATTTATGCTAATAAACATGCCAAACAAAAAGCTATAGTAGAAGAAATAGAAAGAAGACATAAAGCAGGTCAACCAGTATTAGTAGGTACAATTGCTATTGAAACATCAGAAGAAATAGGAAGTCTATTAGATCAAAAGAAAATTCCACATGAAATATTAAATGCTAAAAACCACGCAAGAGAAGCAGAAATAATTTTAAATGC
>CAZCLV010000028.1:0-10306 GCA_964499645.1 uncultured Mycoplasma sp. | reverse complement strand
GTTTTCTTTCAAATATCCCGATTATTCTTTGTATCATATTTGGAGTTGTTTGGTCGAGAATTAATTCTCCCTCCTTTGGATCCAAAACCTCTACAATAAAATCAATTATATGTCTCGGTGTTCTAAATTGTCCTAAATCCCCCTGACTCCTAATATCATCAGTAAATACTCATAGGAGTCACCAAGTTGTTCCGAATCATCATAACTTAATCCAGAATCTATTTTTCTCAAAAACATTGTTAATACATCAGCATCTTTGTATGGTACTGTCGCATTTTTAAATATATCTCTAAATGTTTGTGATAAAGATTTATTAATATAAAACTTTTCAAGTGCTTCGGTATATAAATTATATCTTTCTTGAGCACCAATTCTATTGCTAATAATGTTTTTCCAACCATATTTTTCATAATCACCGACAAAAAACTTGGGTTTACCACCCATTTCAATCGCTTCTTGATCCATGTCATCCATAAATTTATAAAGCAATGCTATAGTTATTTGTTCAACTTGAGTATTTGGGGCAGGAATCTTGCCGACTAAAATATCTCTTGCTTCATCAATAGTTTTTCTTGTCTTTATATCCAACATTTTTCGCTACCTCTTTCCTATTTAAAATTTTCGCAATTTATATCATTTTCTATTATATAATCCTTAATATATTCAAAGATTTTCCTATTTCTAATTGTGATATCTTTTATATTTCTTACGCTTTGTTTTATTGGTTTATTTAGCATATCGCCATATTGTTCGGTTTTTACACTATTTCTAATCCCTTCATCTAATAAATACGCTTCAAAAAATGCTTCTACATCTGGTATTTTATCTGCCAAAGGTTCTAATTCGGATTTATTTAATAATTTAAAATTTTCGAATTCATCATGTATTTTTTCTTTTTTCGTTTTATATTTATCAATTATCCCCAGTATATTTAATGCTAATTCTCTTACAGTAAGATGTCTATCAAGGTTTAATGCTTGTTCTAGTTTTTTTACATTAAAATATTCAGCAGGTTTATCAAATACATTTTCCTTTAAATACCATTCTAAAGCTTCGATATCTTGCCTTTCAATGATATCTTTTACATTTATATCTGATTTAATTTTATCTTCAAATTTTTTATAAAACATTTTGTCTATTTTCATTCCAGTGTCTGGAACTTCTTCTTCATCAAGTTTTATTAAAGTATCGCTTCCAGTATTTATAACCTTATCAATAATTGTTTCATTATCATCTGTTGTTCTAGATTCTCTATCTTTTAATTCAGCAGGTAACTTAATTGCTTCATCATATTTAAAATCTTTCTCAAAATACTCACATACAGCAAAAAAATCAAACAATTTGTAAGTTATTTTATCTGCAATTGTATTTTCAAATTTAAATTTATGTAATCTCGTTCCTCTACCCTTAATCTGAATAAATTCAGTAGCAGAGTATATAGGTCTAAATAATCCTAAATTCAAAATATCAGGACAATCATAGCCAGTGGTCATCATTCCTACTGTTACTGCTACTCTTACTTTACTTGAAACATAATCCTCTAACCATGTTGTATTTCCTAATAAATTGTTGTTTGAAAAATTGATTGTCATTTGTTGGGCATCCATCACATTTGAAGTAATTTGTACAGCAAAATCAGAGTTGTATTTGCTTGGAAATTTTTCCATAGCCATTCTATTTAATATTTGAGTTATTTTCATTGCATGTTGCACATTAACACAAAATATTATTGATTTACCAATTTCATTGGTAATAGGATCACGCAAAGCATTGTGCATAAATGTTGCACATAATATTTCATTAGTAGAATCGGAAAAGAATGTTTTTTCATATCCCTTTTCACTGAATACTTTTGTTTTATTTCCATCTTCACCACGAACTACGACTTCAACATCATCATCCATTGTGTTTATGATAAGTCCTTTATCTGATAACAATTGAGTTGTTATCTCTGTTCTTGCATCTACTATTGTAGGATTTATTAATATCTTATCTCTCACTCCATCATTCAATGTATAACTAAATGTAGGATTTCCCGGAGTACATCCAAAAATCGAGTAAGTATCTAAAAATTGTCTTCTTTCTAACTCTCTTGGATCGGTTTCGTCGAATTTAATACCAGTTAAATAAGTCTTTGGAGTAGCGGTCAAACCAAGTTTATATCCAATGAAATATTCAAACACAGCTCTACTCGAGCCACCAATACTTCTATGTGCTTCATCAGAGATTATCAAATCAAAGTCTGTTGGATTAAATATTTTTTTATATTTATCATCATGAGTAAAAGATTGCACTGTGCTTATAACTACATGAGCACTTTTCCAGTCACCTTTATTTTCTTTGTATATCTTTACATCTATACCATCTCTTGATAAATACTTTGTTAAATCTTTCCATGCTTGATTTTCTAATTCTAATCTATCAACTAAAAACAATATTCTTTTAGCAAGTTCTGATCTTATAAACATTTTTATTATCCCTGATGATGTCAGAGTTTTACCTGTTCCTGTTGCCATTTCTAATAAAAATCTGGTTTTATTATCTAAAACAGCATTTTGGACTACCTTGATTGCATCTAGTTGATATGGTCTTAATACTCTAATATTATTACCCATACAATAATCAAATATAGCTTGGTCATCTTCTGTTTTCCAAACACTAGATTGTTCCAAACTCGGTTCTTGAGAAGTCGCAACAAAATATTTGTCAATATTTAAATTTTTAATATCTTGTACATTAGCAGTTAATGCTTTACTATTTTTTAATGATTCATACGAAGGAAAAGTAGTGATCATTTCAGGATTACCTTTTTCTAAATTCCAAAAATAATGCATATTTCCATTTGTTAAAATAACATATTTTGCCCTTAATGTATTTGCGTATGTTCTCGCTTGTTCCTTTGCATTTAATGGATGTATTGATTCCTTCTTTGCTTCTACAACAATAAACGGTTTACGATCTTCATCTAATAAAAGGTAGTCAACAAACCCATCTTTAGTTTTTTCAAAATCTATACCAAGTCCATCTATATCTTGTTCTTTTATTTTCACATCCGGTTCTAGCTCGATATTGGCTGTACCATTTTCGTTATCAAAGAAACGCCAACCGGATTCTTCTAACAATTTATTTATTTTTATTCTAGCTAATGCTTCTTTTTCCATAAGTACAATCCTCCTTTTATAATTATACCATTTTTTTTGTTTCATTTCTTCTACTTTATTGTGTTTTTTGCTTTTTATATTACTTTTTTCTATTTTTTTAAAGGAATTCGGCAAAAAGACTTGAATAATATAGGTATAAGAGTGATTAATATAATTGTGTTAGGAGGTTTACATGAAAGCACTTTTTTATAGGAAATGTTCTTCCGATGAAGAATACAAAACTTTAAGTACTAAATATACTAACTATGGTCAATGGTTGGAATTCGTTATTTCCAAAACAGTCATTTTAAGTAATGATGATTATAATAAGTTTATAACTGATTTTACCATAGATAATAATATTATTAAAAACAATTTAAAATTAATGACTATGGATAAAAATGATATTGTTTCATGTCTGTTATTTACAAATAATAATACGGATGGTTATTTAGTATATTCTGCAGGTTATAGATATGCACGATATGTTGCATCATACAAAAAGAACCCCCAAAGCAAAACGCTCTAGGGGTATTTTTATATTACAAATTCTTGTCCCGGTATAATTAAATTAGGATTAGGTCCGATTATATTTTTTTCATTAATTTTAACTATCATATCCATTAACCCATTTTGGAATAATCTTGCCATATTATGTATTTTTTCTTCTTTAAAGTTTATCCGTTTTAATATTACTTCTTTTCGTTTGCTATATTCCCTTTCTTCTGGATGATAGTTAATTTCAATTTCAATATTTTCTATAAAATCTTGAATTAAACTTTGTCTTGATTCTCTTGGCAATGAATACCAAGTTTCCTTTGTTTTTAAATTATATTCTTTTGATTCCCTTTTTTCAATTTCGGTTAAAGAAGCATATGTCATAATATCCATATCTTCTCTAGTTTGTTTTGGAGTATAAATTGTAGATACATCAGCTATCATATAATAATCTATTATTTCGCTTATTTCATTAATAACCTTTTTTTCTAACGCTTCCTCATTTAAATTCCTTATATTACACTTACTACATTGGTAATACCAAAATGTTTTTTTACCTCTAGCACCGATTGAATGTGTGCCACCCATTATTTTACCGCATACCGGACATTTTATTTTTTGAAGAAATATATAATTCTCTTTTCTCATTTGTCGTTCTTGATTCTTTTTAAATTGTTCTTGGCATCTATCCCATTCTTCACTGGAGATTATTCCTTCGATTACATCATCAACTACTTTACCTTCAATATCTATAAGACCAGCATAAAATTTTTGTTTCACCATATTTTCTACATTTTTGATAGTTAGTTCTAGGTCGTGTTCTTCATTTATATATTTTCTTATTATTCCAGCTGATTTTCCTTGCAAGTACATCATGAATATTTCCCTTACTATTGGTCTTAATGTTTCATCAACGATTACTTTCTTACCATCTTTTGTGTATCCAAAAGGACACCTATTGTAGTGTCCTTTCTTATAAGCACCAACAAGCCCCATTTTGGTTCTCTCACCAGTTCTTTCAATCTCTAGTTGTGATAATGCAGTTACCATCCTTATGAAGAATCTACCATTGGAATCTAATGTATTAATATTATCCATCATGCATTCTATCCCACAGTCATGTTTTTCTAATTCTATTAATAAATTTTCCAAATCACGAACTGACCTAGTTATTCTGTCTAGCTTATATGCAAGAATTAATGTTATTTTTTTATCATTCATATCTTTCATCATTTCTTGGAATTTAGGTCTGTTAGTATTTTTAGCACTTATACCTGCATCTTTATATATTTTATAAACTTCATATCCTTTTGCTAGGCAAAAGTTTTTTAATCTTACTTCTTGTTCATCAAGTGAATGTCCTTCACGAACTTGATCTTCGGTTGAAACTCTTATATATATTCCTACTTTTATCATTGTCACTACCTCCTTTTTCCCTTGATACAATTATTTCATTATACCAATTTTAGCATATTTAAAAGACGCTTGGGAAGACACAATTTTTTTACATTTTTAATACAGTTTTTTTACAAAATTTCTGCACTTAATAATACATTTTTAATACACTTTTAATACATAGTCTTAATACAAGGGTTATCATTTTTATGTACTTTTAAGTAATTCTATCATTTTTAACCAACTTATTTTAGTGTTTTTGTCGTATAGGAATATTTCATTTTCATCTTTTGAATATGGTCCATATGATAAAATTACATAAGTTTTATCGTTCTTATTTACTACTATTTTTATTGGTTGTAGTACTTCGATATTTGTACGTTCAATTTTCATATGTATGCCATTATACCAAGTAATATCAGTGTTTCTTGTTGTTATATACTTTTTCACTTGGTCTTTTAACTTAGCTGTTGGGACGATTTCTTTAATATTTTTTTGCATTATAAAACCTCACTAATCCTTTCTGACTAGTGAGGTTCTTATTCATCTGCTCTTATGAGCAGTATTATTCTTAATGGGGCGATATGTGGGAATCGAACCCACGAAATACTAGTGCCACAAACTAGCGTGTTAACCACTTCACCAATATCGCCATATAAATTAATACTTATATATTTTATCATTTTTTTACTGTTTAGGCAACATATTTTTTAAAATATAGTTATTATCCCATGCACTTTTTCACTATATTCATACTATAATTTAGGAGGAAATAAAATGAATAACTATATTAATTATAATAATGGCTCTGAAAATACTTTATTTGATCCATATGAAGGATTTATTCATGGAAATTTATTTAGTAATTTGTACAGTCAATATTTAAATTATAAACCAATAAGTATTACACCAGATAATGAAAAAGATTATGATATGTTACTAATTCAAGCCTATCTTCTAGCTACTCATGATTTAACATTATATTTAGATAATCATCCAGATGATAGTAATTATATTAAACTTAGAAGTGAATATGTAAGTTTATTAAAACAAGCAATAAATACTTATGAAAATAAATATGGAGCATTAGATTTATCAAGTTCTACTTTATCAAATTCTCCTTGGGGATGGGATTCTTCTTTTCCTTGGGAGGCTGCATAATGTTTAAATATGAAAAAACTCTTTGGTATCCAATAAATATTAAGAAAAAAGATTTATCTATGGCAAAATTATTGATTACACAATATGGTGGACCTAATGGTGAATTAGGAGCTGCCCTTCGCTATTTAAATCAAAGATACACTATGCCTGATGCAAAAGGAAAAGCTCTTCTTACTGATATTGGTACAGAAGAACTTGGACATGTTGAAATGATTTGTACTATGGTTCATCAATTATTAAAAGGTTCTAGCATTGAAGAATTAAAAGCTGCTGGCTTATCTTCAAATTATGCTGAGCATGGTTATGGCCTATATCCCACTGACTCAAATGGAGTACCTTTTGTTGCAAACTTCGGTTCTACAGGTAATCCAGTTGCAGATTTAGCAGAAGATATGGCTGCTGAAGAAAAAGCTCGAGCTACTTATGAACATTTGATTACTTTAACTACTGATCAAGATTTAATACAACCATTATTATTCTTAAGACAACGTGAAATTGTACATTATGCTCGTTTTAAAGAATTATATGATGAATATAAAATGAATATGTAATAAATCCTAGTAAAAAGTATTGATTACATAAGAAATTATTGAAAAGTAAAATAGTTTTGTAAGAATTATATGAAAAAAATGTGTTTAAAACACATTTTTATTTTTATTATTTACTAACAATAAACTGTTAATAATTATATCTATCATTAATATTATTGCTATTAAATAGTTTATATTATAGTAATATGATTGCCTAATTGTTAAGATTTTAGAAGATAATAAGTATACATAAATAAATAATACTATACTTGCAATATTATTTATTATATTTAATTCTAACTTATTGGATTTTTTAATATATGCATATGCTATTATTAATGTAAATAAAACAACTATAAGTAGATAGATATTTCCAAATATTCCTACTTCTTTTAAATAAGGTATTAGTTTTATATTTCCATATAAGAATAACAAAAATAATAAATTTTTTATTTCATAAAAAACTTTATTTGCAATATTCATTTTTATTCTCCTCTATTAAAATCTCTTTTTAATTCTTCTTCTTGATCAAATAATTCTTTAAATTTTTCTCTTAGTTCTTCTACGCCTTTTTTTATTACATCTGGATATACTGCAGTAGAATTTAACACTGCTTTTTCAATGTGCTCAATTGTTACAATTTTTTTATTATCAAATACCGCTTCTGAAAATGCTTGTGCTAACATTGTTAAAGGAACATCTGGATATCTACCAGAAGTTTCATAAACACGATTATATTCTTTTGTTAAATCTACAATAAATTCCATTATTTTTTCTTGTAAAAATGGTGTGTATGCCATTTTAGCTCCAGCGTTCTGCTCTATTTTAGGTAAAGTTCCTACTAATATTTTAATTGTATGTTCTCTGCTTGGCTCTGCTACTTCTATTCTTTGAAATCTTCTAGCAAATGCTTTATCTCTTAAAATATATTTTTCATATTCATCTGTTGTGGTAGCACCTATTACTTTTATATCTCCACGCCCTAATCCTGTTTTTAACATATTAGCAAAATCTAGTGAAGATTCACTATTTGAATTTATTAATGTATGAATTTCATCTATAAATAAAATGAATTTTTCTTTTGTTTTTATTTCATCAATGAGTGCTTGTATTCTTGTATCTCCAGTTTGTTTTACTGTTCCCATTAATGCTTGTGTATCTATTTTTACAATAGTAAATCCTTTTAATGCATCCGGTACAGTATTTCTTTGAATTAAGTATGCCAATCCTTCTACTATTGCAGTTTTACCAATACCGGGTTTACCTGTTAGTATAGCAGATTTATCTGGTGTTAATAGTGCTAAAGATAAATCTTTTATTTCTTCATCTCTTCCAATAGCAGGATTTGTTATATAAAATTTTTCTGTGAAATTGTCGCCATATCTATTTATAATACTAAAAGTTTCTTCCATAACATCCTCCTTAGATATTTACATTATAATTATAATGTATTCTTTACATTTATTCAACACATTTTATTTGAAAACAAAATATATATATTATATAATCATTATAGTAGAGGTGTTTATATGTACGCATTTTTTACAATATTTGGTTTTATATTTGTTTCTATATTTGCCACTGTAACTAATTATATTTATGAAATATTTCCTTTTAATAGATTTACCAATTTTTTATATCAAATTGATAATAAAGGGATTTGGAGTAAAATTAATGTTACTGTATTGCCAATACTTATTTGGTCTTTAGTAGGTTTACCTATTTTAGGAAATAACGCTAACTTTATTGTTAGTGTAGCAGTCAATATAATCATTTCTAGTGCAATAATATACGAAATTAGATATGGTGCATTAATGTTAGCAAATAAAGAAAATGATAAAATTAATCTAATTTCTATTTACATTGGAGCACTTATTGGTCAAACTATATCGTTTATGATTTTAAAGATGCAAACTTTATGGCAAGGTAGTTATCTAATTTCTATATTGGGTATAATTTTTATGATTGCTATACATTGTCTATTAATAATTAAACCACCAAAAAAAGGATTTTTTAAAGGAAAAGATATCTAAAAAGGACTTTATATAAAAGTCCTTTTATTTTTGAAATATATAATATCTTTTCTTTCCTCTTCTTATAATATTATACTTTTTATTATTATTTATTATATAGTTTTCATCACTTACTATTTCACCATTTACTGATATTGCATTATTATTTATAAATTCTCTTGCTTCTCTTTTTGAAGTAGCAATATTGTTGTTAACAATTATATCAATAAGAGGTATGCTTTCTAGTTTTAATTTTTTTAATTCTTTAAACGCTTCTTCTATTTCATCATCTGTTAAATCTTTAATGTTCCCTGAAAATAATGATTTAGAAATATTTAGTGCTTTTTTATATTCTTCATTTCCATGTAAAAATGTTATAACTTCTTTTGCTAACATTTGTTGTGCATATCTTTCTTCTGGTTTTAACAAATGTTCTTTTTCAATAGTTTCAATTTCTTCTTTTGATAAGAATGTTAATTTTTTTAAATAATCTATTACGATTTTATCATCTGAATTAATTAAATATTGGTATAATTCATAAGAACTTGTTTTATTTTTATCTAACCATAAAGCGTTTCCTTCAGTTTTACCAAATTTTACTCCATTAGCATCTAATACAAGTGGCATTGTAAATCCATGTAACTCAACATCAAGCTTTTTTCTTGCTAATTCAATACCAGTTGTTATGTTTCCCCATTGATCTGAACCTGCTACTTGAAGAGTAACACCTTTTGCTTCATATAAATGAACAAAATCCATTGCTTGCATTAGCATATAAGAAAATTCACAATATGTAATTCCGGTATCCATTCTTCTTCTAATTATATCTTTATCTAACATATAATTAACACTTATATATTTTCCGTAATCTCTAAAAAAATCTACAAAATTCATATTTTTTGACCAATCATAATTGTTAACAACTTCAAATCCAAATATTTCAGTTGCTTGTTTAGTTAAACCTTCTACATTTTTATCAACTTGTTCTTTTGTTATCATTTGTCTTTCTTTAGATGGTTTTGGATCTCCAATAAGTCCAGTAGCACCTCCTATTAAAAGAATTGGTTTATGTCCATACTTTGCAAGTCTACTTGCAATTAAAAATGAACTAAAATGTCCAATATGCATTGAATCTGCTGTCGGATCAGTTCCTATATAAAATGTTAACTTATCATTATTTAACATACTTTTTAAATTTGAATCACTTATATCTTTAATTAAACCTCTCCAAACTAAATCATTATAACAATTCATAATTTTCACCTCAAATTAAAATACTGTATTAATTATACAGTATTTATGCTTATTTTTCAATTATTTAACTAATCTTTTTACTCTATGCATATCTTTTCCAGCTTCTTCCCAAACATCATTATGATTATAAATTACTTCTTCTGGAGAATAGTATTGTATATTACCTTTATCATCATAATAAATTGTTATAAAGTATCCACCCATAATATTGGAAATACCTTTTTTAGTTTGAAATTGTGTATGATCGCATAAACTAGGAACTTCATTATCATCTGTTAATACTAATTCAATTTTTTTACCATAAGTATTAAGAATT
>CAZCLV010000027.1:0-10477 GCA_964499645.1 uncultured Mycoplasma sp. | reverse complement strand
ACTATAACTATTGTAGCATAGATTTGTAATAAAAAAAAAGAAAATAATTAATTATTTTCTTCATCTTTTAATCTTATAATTGGTTTTGTATCATCCTTTGTATTTTCTGCTACAAAATAAATAATTTTGCCATCTATATTTTCAAAATCTAATTGCCCATTTACTATTAGTTCTAATAAAGCGCTATTTAAATTTAATTCATCGAGATTATAATCAAAAATAAAATATTTAAAATCTTCATTAGTCCAGAAACTTCCATCATTTAATAAATGATTTTTTATATCATCTATTGTTTTATTAAAAATTGAATAAAAATACCCATTGTTTACAATAATTGAACCATATTCAAGACAGCTATCAAATATTTCGGTTGCTAAATTAAAATCAATTTCTAATTCGTTAATTTTTTCTGTTACATTATCAAATGTAAATTTTTTACCATTTGTTTCGTAAAATAAATAATTTCTAAATTGTTCTGCTTTGTTTTTTTCCATATATCCTCCTATTAAAATTATAACAAATATATTTATAATTACAATATTTTTATTTTATTTTAATATTTTCTATTCTATGAAAAAACTCTGAATATTAAGTATAAGAATCAATACTTTAAATAATATTTATATTTTGTTATTTTCTAGAAATGATTTCATCAATAATACTTTTATTTCCTACTTTTCCATTATCAATAAAACTTATAATTTTTTCTTGTGTTTCAATACAAATATTCTTACTAGTTAATTTATCTTTAAATTTTTGTTTTAATCTGTTTTTATATTCTTCAAATTCCTTTTCATTTAATATATTTAAACTTCCTAATTCGTAACTTGTTAATGCTTTTTCAAGATATTGTATAACAATACTATCTTCTTCTACACTATTAGGATCATTAAAATATTGTTCAATTAGTTTTAAATCTTCTTGATAATTACTCATATATAAGCCTCCAATTAAGATAATTATAATACTTTTATTTTGTTATTTCAATGTAATATAATTTTTAATAACTATTTCTATTATTATATATAATGGTATTGATATTAATAGACCTATAAATCCAAATATACTACTAAATATTATAATTGATATTATAACTTTTAAAGGATTAATTTTTGTAGTTTTATGATATATTTTAGGATCAATTATATAATTATCAATTATAGGCATAAATAAAGCTATTATGGTACATAAAATAAATAGTTCTTTAGAAATACTTAATGATGTTATTAATGCTAAAAGATTAGTAAATAATCCTCCAAAATAAGGTACTATAGTAGTAATACCTGCTAAAAAACCTAGTAATAAAAAATTAGGATGTCCAATTAAAAAATATATAAGTGTATACTCTATCATTTCAATAATTAATATTAAAAATAATCCTTTAATATAATTAAATAAAGAATGATCTATTTCTTTTAAACACAAAACTAACTTATTATTATTTTTAAATAGTTTATAAATATATTTTTTTATACTACTCATTTTAAATAAGAAATATATAGATAAAATAACTATTATAAAAAACTTAGTTAATATATTTAAGGACTTTATTACTATATTAAATGAATTATTACTTATACTTAGTATTAAATTGTTTAAATTTTTTAACACCATATCTTCAATAAATGGAAATCTTATAAGTATTGTTTTATTAAATAATTGATTCATAAATGGAATTATTTCTTTTGATAATGAAACTAATTGTGTAATTAATACGGGTATAGTAAAATATATAACAAAAAATGCTGTTGTAATAAAAGTTAAAAGAATAATAAGTATTAACATAGTTCTATTTTTAATTTTTTTATTTAATTGGGTTGCAAATATATTTAATACATAAGCAATAATAAAAGAAATGATTATTGGAAGAAATATAGTTTTTAAATATTTAATTATTTCAATAAAAAAAGGTGTTGTTTTTGATATTAAAAAAAAGGTAATAATTATAATGGCAAAATTAATTAATTTGTAATTAATTTTATTCATTAAGTCATCACCTATTTTATAATATGTTATTTTTTAAAAATTATTTTAAATTACTCTTTCAATATTAGATATATATTTTATTTTAGAAAAAGCAGTTATACATTTATTTAGTTCATCTAAATTATTTAAATATAATATAACTGAGTATATAATATTATCTGTTTTATTAATAATATTCATATTTTCTATTGTAATACCAAGATTTGCTGCTATTTGGACAATATCAGAAAATATATTTTTTTTAGAATTACTATAAATAATAATTTCTGAATAATACTTATTTTTAGTATTTTTATTCCAATTAGCACTAATTATTCTTTCATCCTCATGATTTATATTTAAACAAGTAGTTCTATGGATACTAATACCACTAGTTTTAGTAATATAACCAACTATTTCATCACCTGGTACTGGATAACAACAAGATGCTATACGTGTTTTTACATTTTTTGTATCACCAACAATGATATCATTGTCTTTACTCTTTTCAAATAATTTAGTGAATTCTTTTTTTATATCTATTTTTGTATCAGGTTGATCATATTTTACTATTGATTTTGCAGAAAATTTATTACTTCCAATATCAAAATATAGATCATTTAGACTTTTTAATTTGTATAAGCTTAATATTTTATTAATATTTTCTTGTTTCATAAATTCTATAATAGAAAGTTTTTTTCTTCTTAATTCTTTTTCTAATAAATCTTTTCCTAAATTAATATAATCTTCTTTACTTGTTTTATTAAAGAAACTCTTTATTTTATTTTTTGCTTGTGTTGTCTTACAAAGTTTTATCCATTCTCTTGAAGGACCAATAGAGTTCTTGTTAGTAATAATTTTAACTATATCTCCGGTTTTTAAGATATAAGTAAGTGACACCATATTATCATTTACATAAGCGCCTGTCATTTTATCACCAACTTGTGAGTGAACACGATATGCGAAGTCAATTGGAGTTGCTCCTACTGGTAATTCTATTACATCTCCTTTTGGAGTATATACATATATATTATTATTTAAAACTTCATTTTTTACACTATTTACAAATTCTTCATTAGTCATTTTTTCTTCATTTAATTCAATGATTGATTTATAAAATTGTAATTTTTGTTCTGTAATATTTTGCATTTCCATAGCAGCATTTTTATGTTCTTTATATGCCCAATGTGAAGCAATACCATTTTCTGCTATTTCATCCATCTCATGAGTTCTAATTTGTATTTCAAATAAATTACCATTTAATCCAAATACTGTTGTATGTAGTGTTTGATAAAGATTAGTTTTTGGCATTGCTATATAATCTTTAAATCTTTTTGATAAGGGTTTATATTTTGAATGAATAATTCCTAATACTTGATAGCAATCTTGTTCTTTTTCTACAATTATTCTAATTGCTAATAAGTCATATATTTCATTAAATGGTTTGCCTTTATCAAGTTTTTTATAAATGCTATAAATACTTTTTGCTCTTCCTTTTATTTCATGTTTTATTTTATTTTGATCTAATATTTTTGATACTTCTTGCATCATTTCTTCAACATAGTTTTCTCTTTCTACCTTATTATTATTTAATTTTTCTACTATATCAAAATAAACTTCTGGTTTTAAATACTTTAAAGACAAATCTTCAAGTTCACTTTTTATTTTATGCATTCCAAGTCTATGTGCAATTGGAGTAAGTATTTCTAATGTTTCTTTTGCTTTTTTTACTTGTTTTTCTTTTGGTAATGCATATAGTGTTCTCATATTATGTAGACGATCTGCTAATTTAATAATAATTACTCGTACATCTTCACTCATACCTACAATTATTTTTTTATAATAACTAGTTAAATATTCATTTTGTGTAGAGATGTTTATACTATTTATTTTTGTTACACCATCTACCAAATTTGTTACTTCTTTACCAAATAGATTTTCTATTTCTTCTTTTGTAGATGTTGTATCTTCTAAAGTATCATGCAATAAAGTGGCAATAATTGTAGGGCAATCTGCAAAAATAGTTGTAAGAATTATTGAACATGAAAGTGGATGAGTAATATATGATTCTCCAGTCCTTCTAAGTTGTCCTTCATGCTTTTCCAATGCATACTCGTAAGCTTTGTTTATTTGTTTTAATTCATCCTCAGTCATATATGTTTTTAAAACATCTACTAATTCAAAATATAATTTTTCTTCTTTTTTTTCCATAAACTACCTCTATTTATTCTTATATGATTTTACAAGATATATATCACATTTTAATATATCATCTACTATACCCGCTAATGTTAAATCTACCCCATTAACCCATTTTGTATATGTTAAATAATCCCATATATCCTTTTCTATTAAAGTGTTATTACTCTCGTTTGCTTTTATTTTTAATGCAGGTGTAACTCTTTTATATAATTCTTCTAAACTATTAAATTCCATATAATCACATCCTTATTATATTATATATTATTTTTAAGTTTATTTAAAGAAAAAAACTTATATTACAAAGTCTTTTATAAACTAAAGCAAAATAATTATTATTCTGCATAAATACTATATACATATAAATCTACACCACGATCATATGGAGTCCATGCTGCAAGAATTAAATAATATGAGCCAGTAGCTTGAGATACATCTAATATAGTATTTCCAGATTCTATTCCTTTTTCTACTTTATAACTTAAACCCGAACCAGTTTCACCAACTGCATATGCATCCCAACCTGAAAAATTGTTTCTACTTGCTAATCCAAAGTGAACTCTTCCTCCAGTAGTATGATTAGAATTAATAATAATTCTACTAAAGTTTGTTACATCAATTTTACTTATTGTATAGAAATTTCCAGCATTAGGTAAATTATCTGATACACCCATTACACCATCCCCACAAGCATTAGTCCAAAAATATGTATCATATTTACGGCTAAAGCCTCCATAGGCCCAAGCTCTTGGCGAAATAGTGCTCCATCCTCCTGTTAAAGAAGAGTATTCTGCTCCAGCATTATATAGCCAAATTTTATCTACTGTTATATTTGAACTTGACACCTCTATATTGCCATTACCACTATTATCTTTCACTTTATCGCTATTTAAAGTAAGATGGGCACTTCCTACTCCAAATTGTGTGACTGCAGAAATTGAATATTTATATCCGTTTTCAAGATTATTAGTATGAGTAATGCTAATATTTGATAAAATTCCATTGTTTGAAGATAAGATATCATTGGCAGAACTAATTCCTGTTTTTATTTCTACATTATCTGTACAAGTTAATTCATAATATGCAGTGACACTTTGACCTAATGAACTTGTAATTAAAGTAGTAAAACTATTATCTGAATATGGTCCACTCCATGTACATGATGGCACTTCTATATCATCATTAGCATGACAAAAATCATCATTTGGATTATTTGTAACTAATAAATTCTTATCGATAACATAACTATTGTATATTCCATTACCTTTTTCATCCACTATACATACTTTAAATTTTGGTTTATCATTTTCAATAATTGCTTTTATATATGATGTGTTACTTATTTGATTACCATAGGGACTTTTTATAAGTTTAATATCTAATAATTCATTTATTTCTGCAAGTGAATATAATTTTTCATTTGCTACGCTAGTATTTGCTACATCAAGTCTTACGCCTTCTACTGCTCTTGTTATATCTATAACAAAAGCATCTCTTCTAGAAGAGTCTAAATATTTTGTTACACTTGGAATTGATACTGTTATTAATATTGCTAATACTACTATTACTGCTAATAATTCTATTAATGTGAATCCATCTTTATTTAGTTTCTTCATATTATCACACTCTCTACTATATTAATATAACCTTATTTTATACTATTCCGTAATAATCGTCAACATTTTTTCTTATTTATAATCATAAAATTCTTTAGGTGAAACAATGAAAGAAAAGTTTATTAAATCTACAATTATACTAATTATTGGTGGCTTTATTATAAAAATACTAGGAATGTTAATTAGAATAATTTCAACAAGAATAATTGGTCTTGAAGGTATTGGACTATATATGCTTATTTTACCTACATTTAATTTATTTATTACTATTGCAACATTATCTTTTCCAATTGCTATATCAAAAATAGTTGCTGAAGATAAAAGAAATAATAAAAAAATAGTATTAGGTATAATCCCTGTAGCATTATTATTTAATGTACTGCTAATTATTCTTTTAGTTATACTTTCACCATATATAGCAAATAATTTGCTAAAAAATAGTAATCTATATTTTCCAATTCTATCTATTGGATTAACTTTACCATTTATTACTTTATCTAGTATTATTAGAGGATATTTTTTTGGTAAAGAAAAAATGATTCCTCATATTACATCAACTATATTTGAACAAATAATAAGAATAATGATTATTCTTGTAATTAAACCCATTTTATTAAAAAAAGGAATTATATATGCAGTATCTGGTTTAGTATTATTTAATTGTGTTAGTGAATTGGCTTCTATATTAATTTTATTTTTCTTTTTACCTAAAAATATTAAAATTAAAAAATCTGATATTAAACCAGATTTATCATATATAAAAGATATTTTTTTTATTTCTATTCCTACTACAATAGGAAGATTAATTTCTAGTATTGGAATGTTTTTAGAGCCAATTATTATAACTAGTCTACTATTAAAGTATGGTTGGAATACTAAAAGTATAACTACTGAATTTGGAATAATAACTGGTTATGTTTTACCAATGGTAATGATGCCTAGTTTTTTAAGTAGTGCTATAAGTAGTGCTTTATTACCTGTAACAACTAAATTATATATAGCAAAGAAATATAAAGAAGTTAAAAGAAAAACTAAACAAGCAATAATTTATTCTTTGTTAATTGGAATACCATGTAGTTTGTTTATGTTTTTATTTCCAAAGTTTTGTTTAGCAACAATATTTCATACAATTCATGGAACTGAATATTTAAAATTAGCATCACTAATATTTATTATTTCATATATTTTAGGACCATTAAATACCTGTATACAAGCAATTGATAAACCAAAAGTAGTAATGAAATCTAATCTTATTGGATTAATAATTAAAATAATTGCTTTAGTTATTTGTTTATTATTAAATATGAACTTATATTCGCTTTTAATAGCATATTTTATTCAATATATATTTGTTTTAATATATCAACTTTTCATTATCAAAAGAACTATATATTAATTATTCTAATTCATTATGTTTTATTATATAAACTTTATTATTTTGATAAAAAGCATAGAATATATTATATAGTTCTGTATTAATATTTTCTAATAACCACTTTTCATTTTTTTTAATAAAATTCAATGTATCATAATTTATTTCACCATCTAATATTAATGGTAAAGGAAAATCTCCTTTTTTATCTTTTTCTTTTTCAAATACTGATAGCTTGCCATTACTTTCTAATACTGCATATTCAACTTCATCAATACTTTTATAATCTTTATCTCTTAATTGAGTTAATAAATCATCTAAATTATATCTTTGCTTTACCATTTCTTTAAAATTAAGTTTTCCTTTATTTATTATTACTGAAGGTTTGCCATCAAAGAAATTTCTTATTTTTCCGTTTTTTAATGATATAACTGCCATTAATAATTGAAAAATCACTAATAAAGAGATAGGAATAATTGCTAAAAATACTGGATCATCTACATTATCAATACTAATTGCAACAAGTTCAGCAATTAGTATTGAAACAATAAGATCTATTACTCCTAATTGTCCTACTTCTCTTTTTCCCATTAAACGATATAAAAATACTACAAAAAAGTAAAAGAATGCTGTTTTTAAAGATACTATTAAATAATCCATAAATAATCACCATTAATATAATGATATAATTCATATAATTTTATACAATACATATATTTTATTAGGTGAATTTATGGAAAATTTTAAAAAATATTTAATTTCGTTGGGATATACCTTAGGTATAATTTTAGTATTTACTTTAATTATATCAATACTAAATTATTTTGATTTGTTCAATGATAAAGTTATTAATATTTTAAAACTAGTTATTCCTATTATTAGTACTATCGTAGGTGGATTCTTTTTAGGAAAGTCTTCTGATAGAAATGGATATATGCAAGGAATTAAGTTTGGACTATTATTTGTAGGAATATCTTTTCTTATTTCTATTATTTTTAAATGTTTTGTAGGCAGTATTATTATCTTTTATATTATAATAATATTATCTTCAATGTTTGGATCAATGATTGGTATAAATAAAAAAAGTATTAATGAAAGTTAATACTTTTTAATATATTATTAAAAATCTCATTATTTATATCATTGATTGTTCTAATACCATTTTTATTAGTACAATTTATATAATTAAATTGATATTTTTCTTTTAATTCAAGATAAGATCTTTCAGCATTTAGCAAATGTTTTTTACTTTTTTCATGTTCGTCTAAACTTAAACGATTTTTCTTTAATTCTACTGCAAATTCATATGGCATATGTAAGAAATAAACAACATCAGGTCTACGTAGATTTAATAAACCATATTCTAGTTTTTCTAACCATTCATATAAATCATTTCTTTTTTTGGCATCATTGATTTTTCCACCTTGATGAGCCATATTGCTTTCTACATATCTATCTTGAATAATAACATAGCCTTCATTTAAATGTTCTTCTATTGTATTTTTATTATATAAACGATCTGCTCCATAATACAAAGCGGCTACTTTTGGATCAACATTAACTGCTCCTTCAGCAAAGAAACTTTTACATATTTCTTCTTTTCCTAAATAAGGGCCACCTACAATTTTTCCTGTTGGAGTATCATAATGAGGATTTGTTAAGTATATTGTTTTTATTCCTTCATTATTTAATCTTTCTACTAAAAGTTTACTTTGCGTTTCTTTTCCAGAACAATCAGTTCCTTCAATTAAAATTAGCATACCTTTTTTCATTATTTAATCCTCCTATATAAAACATGTTTATATTTTATTTCATTATATATATGTTCACTTAATATTTCACTACTGAAGTTTGTTTTATCAAATTTAGGAAAGTATACTGTTGCATTTTTATCTTCATTTTCTATTTCAGTTAAATATATTTTATCTACATAATCAATAAACAGTTTATAAATCATTCCTCCGCCAATTACGAACATTTCTTCATTACTATCTTTGTAATCCTCTAAAAATTTATTAAATTCTTTATAAACAATAACTTCTTTAGGAAATATGGATTTGCATTGTGCCAAAACAATATGTTTTCTATTAGGAAGCATATTTGGTAATGAATCAAATGTATTTTTTCCCATAATAACTGTCTTGTTTATTGTAATTTCTTTAAAAAACTTTAAATCTTCTGGAATATGCCAAAGTAAATCATTATTTTTTCCTAATTCATTATTTTTGCCTATTGCAGCAATCATTGATAATTTCATATATACCTCCTACTGTGATATTGGAAATGTTATTTTTCCATGATGTAAATAATCTAATATTTTAATGTCTTTTAAATCTTTAGAATTATCAATTTTAAAGAAATCTGTTACTTCTGGATTAATCCACAATTTTGGAGCAGGTAAATCTTCTAATTCTTTTCCTCTTTTAATTTGTTCTTTTATACCATCAACTTGATTTACATATATATGTGCATCTTTTATTGACCAATAAAGTTTTCCAGGTAAAAGTCCTGTGCAATGAGCAATTAAAGACATTAAGACTGCATATTGAGTTACATTAAATGGTAAGCCAAGAGGCACATCACAACTTCTTTGATGAACCCATATGTTTATTTTTCCATCTGAAATATCCCATTCACTAGACCAAACACAAGAAGGCAGAACAGCTGTATCTAAAAATTCGTTTTGCCATAAACTCATAATCATTCTACGATCAGTAGGATTATTTTTAATTTTATCTATCAAATTTTGAGTTAATTTATATTTATTTACTATCCAGCCATATGCAGTTCCTATTGTATGCGCATATTCTTTTCCAAATTTTTTTTCAATTTTTGTTAATTTTTGTTTGCCATTTTTGTCTGGAACCATTTGATTTGCAACCCAAAAACCTTCTTCATTAATTTCCCATTCATCCCAAATATGGTTGTTTCTTTCTTTTAACCATCTTACATCATTACTTTGTGCTTGATATATCCACAAAATTTCTGTAATAGCATTTTTAAAGAATAATTGTTTTGTAGTTAAGATAGGAAATTCTTTTCCTAAATCAAACTCAAAAGAATATCCAGGTATTTTTATTGTATTAATTCCTGTTCTATTTTCAACTTCAATTCCTTCATTTAATATTTTTTCACATAGTTTTAAATATTCCTTATCCCATAACGCCATAATTATTATCCTCCTATTTAATTGTACTTTAAATACTAAAAAAAGTAAATTTCAAAATATGAATTTTACTTTTTTTTAATTATCTTTCTATTTATTTCTTCAAATACATCTACTAAATTGTCATTATATTTTATCGCATAATAATCAAAAGGAGTT
>CAZCLV010000026.1:0-11081 GCA_964499645.1 uncultured Mycoplasma sp. | reverse complement strand
TAGTAGGTGGAGAATCAGATTATAATGCAAGACCTCTAAATTATGATTGGGTACTAGATATAAGGAATCAATGTATAAGAAAGAAAGTTAATTTTGAATTTAGACAATGTGGTACTCATTTTATAGAAAACAATAAAATGTATTATTTAAAAACTATGGATTTATGTAGAAAAGCAAAATCATATAATATTAATTATGAAGAAAGAAAACTAATATATTAGATAAGAGGTAATATGAAAAAGAAAATAATAATTATAAGTGCTATATTTATATTAATAACATTAATAATTTTATTAATAATTAAAATATATAAAATTGATATTAAATTAAATGACAATCTTACGATTCAAGTAAATGATAAAAAATATGTATCAGATTTTGTGGTTGATAACAGAATAAATATAATTAATAATCATGAAATTAATACACAAGAAATAGGTAAACAAAAAATAACTTTTAAATATAAATATAGAGGGATTACAAGAAATGGTAGCTTTCATATAGAAATAGTCGATACTACAAGACCATTAATAATGCTTAAAAATAGTTATACTATTACTAAAGGTTCAGATAAAATATTAACAGATGTAATATTATGTGGAGATAATTATGATGCTAATCCTAAGTGTACAATAGAAGGACAATATAATATTAATGAAATAGGAAGCTATGATTTAAAATATAAAGCAGTAGATTCAAGTAATAATGAAACTATAGTTCCATTTACATTAAATGTTATAGAAAAGACTAATAATAACTATGCACAAACTAGTACTAATTATGAAGATATAGTGAATGAATATAAAAATGAAAATACAAGTATAGGAATAGACATATCCAAGTGGCAAGGGAATATTGATTTTAAAAAACTGAAAGAAAATAACGTGGAATTTGTTTTTATTAGAATAGGCGTTCAAAATGGCTTTAATGGGGAAATAATTATGGACCCTTATTTTGAATATAATATTAAAAATGCTATGGAAAATGACATAAAAATAGGCGTATATTTCTATTCATATGCTACTACAATTGAGGAATCAAAGAAACAGGCAGCATGGATAATAGAAAATTTGAAAAATCATAAAATAGATTTACCCATAGTATTTGATTGGGAAGCATGGTCATATTTTAACACCTTAGATTTGAGTTTTATAAAGTTGAACAATTTGTCAGAAACATTCATAAAAACTATAGAAGATAATGGATATGAAGGAATGTTATATGGAAGTAAAAACTATTTAGAAAGCATATGGGAAACGGATAATAAAAAAATATGGTTAGCGCATTACACTAGTAAGACGACATATGAGAATGATTACAAAGTGTGGCAGATATGTAGTGATGGTAAAATAAATGGAATTAATGGATATGTAGATATAGATATTATGTATAATAAGTAATTATTTACTTTTTTCTAAATATTAGATATAATGTTATATAGAATAATAAGGAGGACTAAAAATGAATAATGAAGAAAATGATTATATGTTTGATGATGATTTTGAAATAGATGAAGACAATAATGCAAATGCGCAATCTATTAATCAAGTAGAACTTATGAATAATAATGTACAAGAAATACCAGCAATAGATACTTTCCCTACAATAGAAACACCAGTTAATTCTATTTGGGAGCCAGTTAAGGAAGAAACTATAACTACTAATCAAGATGTAGAACCAACATTAAATTATGATTTTGATTTCAGTAAAAATATTAGTAGTGAACCTACACAATCTGTATCAGAAGGTGTAAATGTAAACAATAATGTAATCAATACTAATGATGTGTTTGGTGTAAATTTTATTAATGAACCTAATGAAAGTTCGGAAGTAAATAGTGATACAACTTCAAATGTTCAAACCACCCAAGCATTACCAGAATCAAATATAAATAATGAAATTCCAGAAGAAATAGATTATGCTTCGATGGGAGCTGTTTTAGGTAATGAAGAGAAGCCAGAATCTTTAAAATCCAGTAATGACCAAATTGATTTAGTGCCTAATGAGTTTCAAATAGACGATGAACCTAAAATTAATGAATCTATTAGTAATGAATTTCAGATAGAAGAAGACCCCGTAATCAACGAATCAAGCGACAATGAATTCAAAATAGGCAATGTAATTGAACAAAGTAATGATATGATTGAACAATCAAATGAACCAATAATGTCACAAGATGTTCATATTGAAACAGCAGAGCCATTTATAGGTAAAGAGGAACAACTGAATAATGGTGAGGCCGAAGTTGAAAATTTAACAGAAACAAACCATGAACAAGATAAATCACAAGAACTAGAAGAACCTATAATTAAAAAACCTAGTTTGAAATTAGGTAAATTGCCTAAGATTAAATTAAATACAGATCAAAAATTTATTTTAGGTTTAGTAGCATTCATTGCATTATCAATATTCTTATTACCATATATAAGAGCTTTCTTTAATAAATAAAATAAAATGCTTAATTTTTAAGCATTTTTTTGATATAATTAATAAAGGTGGTATAAATGGACTATAATGTAACAATAGATAAATTTGAAGGACCTTTAGATTTATTATTACATCTTATTAAACAGTCTGATATAAACATATTTGATATCAGTATTGAAGAAATAACGAAACAATATATGAAATATATTAATGATATGGAGAAAATGAATTTAAATGTAGCCAGTGAATACTTAGTAATGGCAGCAGAATTAATAGAAATGAAATCTAGTATATTGCTTCCAAAAAATACTAATGAAACTGAAGACGATTTTGAAGAAGATCCAAGAGAAAAATTAATTAATAAATTATTAGATTATCAAAGATATAAAGAAGTTACAGAAACTTTTAAAACACTAGAATCTTCTAGAAAAGAAATATTTACAAAAAGCCCTAGCGATTTAAAAGAATATATAAATGAAGAAAATAAATTATCTGATGATCTTACGCTAGATGATTTAATGAATGCATTTACTAATTTTTTAAATAGGAAAGAACTAGATAAACCATTAAATACAAAAATAACAAAAAAAGAATATTCTGTAAGTGTTAGAAGTAATGAAATAAGAAGTATATTAAAACAAAAGAAAAAAGTGAATTTTGAAGAACTATTTGAAGTATTAACAAAAGAATATGTAGTAGTTACTTTTTTATCAATACTTGATTTGGCTCGTAAACAAGAAATAGAAATAGCACAAGAAAATAATTTTAATAAAATATTTTTAAAACTAAGAGGTGAATAAAATGAATTATAAAGCAGCATTAGAGGGATTACTTTTTCTATCCGGAGATGAAGGATTAACCTTTGAACAAATACAATCGATATTAGAAATAGATGAAAAGAAAGCAAAAGAAGTAATTAAAGAATTAAATGATGAATATAAATTACCAGATAGAGGAATAAAATTAGAAATACTTGGTAACAATTTTAAAATGACTACTAAAAAAGAACACAAACAATATTATGAAAAATTGGTGGAAGAAGAAGATGGAATACTTAGTCAATCCGCATTAGAAACTTTAGCTATTATTGCCTATAATCAACCTATAACTAGAAGTAGCGTTGATGAAGTAAGAGGAGTAAGTTCTAGCCATATGCTAAGAAAGCTTATACTTAAAGGATTAATAGAAGAAAGAGGTAGATCTGAATTACCAGGGAGACCTAAATTGTATGGTACATCTAATGAATTTTTAGACTACTTTGGTTTAGCTAATATTGAGGAATTACCAAAAATGCAAACACCAAATGAATCATTAATAGAGGAAACAGATTTATTTAATTCAAAATATAAAGAAGTGTAAAGCCATATAATAATATTTGCATAATTTTTATAAAAGTTGTATAATTAGTTCATTCGAGGGGATATTATGTCATATAAAAAAACAAAGGAATTTGAAAAAATTTGTGAAGATATATTAAATAATAATGAGTTTTTAAAACTTGATACGGAGATGCATCATGGTATAACTAGATTTGACCATTCTGTAAGAGTCGCTAAAATGACATATAATATATGTAAATCATTTAAAATGAAAAAATGTGAAGAAACAACTAGAGCGGCATTATTACATGATTTTTATTTAAATGATGATTGCGAGGGATCTTCAGCTAAAAAATTAGTTAATCATCCAAATGTAGCAGTTAAAAACGCTGAAAAATATTACACAATGAGCGAATTACAAGAAAACATTATTGCTTCTCATATGTATCCAATATGCAAAACTTTACCTAAATACAAAGAAAGTTTAGTTGTGTCAATAGCAGATAAAATGGTAGCTTCTTATGAAATGTATAGATATAAAATGAGTATGCAAATGGGGACTTTTGTCTTATTTATAGCAAATGTATTAATGTTAAACAAATAGGCTTTATGCCTTTATACCGGCCTGGCGGAATGGTAGACGCGATGGATTCAAAATCCATTGGTAGTAATATCGTGAGGGTTCAAGTCCCTTGGCCGGTACCATATATTATTTAAGAACTAAATGTTCTTTTTATTTTACAAGGTAGGTGAAAATATGAATTTAGAAGAATACTATAATAAATTTAATGAAGATAAAAGATTAAATACTAAAAGAGGTCAAATAGAATATATGACTTCTATGAAATATATACATAATTATTTAAATAAAGAATCAAAAATATTAGATATAGGCGCAGGTACTGGTAAATACACAATTAAACTATATGAAGAGGGTTATGATGTAACGGCTTTAGAATTAGTTAAACATAATTTACAAGTTATTAAAACTAAAAATAAAGATATTAAAGCCTATCAAGGTAATGCATTAAACTTATCAAGATTTAGTGATAATGAATTTGATGTAGTACTGCTATTTGGACCTATGTATCACTTGAAAACATTCGAAGAACAAGTAAAAGCATTAAACGAAGCTAAGAGGGTAACAAAAACAGGTGGGATTATACTAGTTGCTTATTGCATGAATGAATATGCAGTAATTACTCACGGATTTAAAGATGGAAATATAAAGGAAAATAAGATTAATAATCAAATAGATGAATCATTTCATATAACAAATACAGGTAATGATTTATATAATTATGTTAGATTAGAAGATATTGATAAAATAAATAAAAATGCAGATTTGAAGCGAATTAAAATTATATCAGCCGATGGACCTTCTAGTTATATAAAAGAATATTTGAATAAAATGGATGATGAATCATATGATTTGTTTTTCAAATATCATTTAGCTACTTGTGAAAGATTAGATTTATTAGGATCAAGTACTCATACTTTAGATATACTAACAAAAGAAAAATAATTATTTTTAGTATCAAATATATTCTATATCATTTTTTTAGTGTAAATACATATTATATATAAGATTAATTTGTAAAAAAATATTGACTTTTATTTTATTTATATGATATAATCAATTCGTTGTCGAGAGATATTGGAGAAATACCCAAGTCTGGCTGAAGGGACTGGTCTTGAAAACCAGGAGGTCGGAAACGGCGCAGGGGTTCGAATCCCTTTTCCTCCGCCAAACTTTTTATTTTATCGCGGGATAGAGCAGTTCGGTAGCTCGTTGGGCTCATAACCCAAAGGTCATAGGTTCAAATCCTATTCCCGCAACCAATGGTTCTGTAGTGTAGTGGTTATCACGCCTGCCTGTCACGCAGGAGATCGCGGGTTCAAGTCCCGTCGGAACCGCCATATGGCTTTATAGCTCAGTTGGTAGAGCACAGGACTGAAAATCCTGGTGTCGCTGGTTCAATTCCAGCTGGAGCCACCAGATAAATAAGAAACTCGAATATTCGAGTATATAAAGTATTAGATAATTCTAATATTTTTTTTATTTATTTTTTGATAATTATATACTTTTATATTTCTTTATATTATAATTAACGTTAGGATGTGATTATATGAAAGTAAAAGTTATTAGTGCTATAGTAATGCTAGTAGTTATTATACCAATTATATTTATAGGAAATATCCCATTTAAAATTATGGCTATTACATTAGGATTAGCAAGCATGTATGAAATAATAAATATTAAAAAGAAAGAAAAAAAAGTACCAATAATTTTAAGAATTATTTCATATATTTTAATAGGATTATTTATTTTATATAAAGGATTCTATAGCCAAGAAAGCAATTTAGAGTTTTGGATATTAGGAGTATTACTATTAATCTATTTATTACCTGTATTATTTATAAATAATAAGGAAAAATATAGTATAGGAGATGCTTTTTATCTAATAGGTTCAATAGTATTTTTTGGATTGGCGTTTTATTCCTTTGTATTAATTAGAAATATTGATTTAATGCACTTTTTATATGTAATACTCATTACAATAATTACTGATATGTTTGCAATGTTTACTGGAAATTTAATAGGAAAGCATAAACTATGTGAAAAAGTATCCCCAAATAAGACTATTGAAGGAGCAATTGGTGGTTCAATAATTGGAACAATAATTCCTTTGATGTTTTACTTATATATTATTAATCCAAACATTAATATATTTTTAATAACTTCAATTACTTTAGCACTTTCAATATTTGGTCAAATTGGTGATTTGTTTTTTTCAAGTATAAAAAGGCATTATGAAATAAAAGATTTTTCAAAACTTATTCCAGGACATGGTGGAATATTAGATCGCGTGGATAGTTTAATATTTGTAGCTATTGCATACTTATTTATTATTAATATTTTATAGGAGGAACTTATGATTGTCACATTATTATTATTTATCTTAATTTTAGGAACTACTGTATTTGTACATGAATTAGGGCATTTCTTATTTGCAAAAAAAGTTGGAGTTCATGTATATGAATTTTCATTAGGATTTGGTCCTGTTTTGCTAAAAAAGATTGCTAAAGATAAAACTCAATATTCTTGGAGATTAGTCCCATTAGGAGGTTTTGTTTCATTAGCAGGAGAAGAAGTAGAGATTGATAGAAAAAAACATAAAGGAAAAAATATTCAAGATAAAACATTAATACAAAGATTTTTAGTAATGTTTATGGGAGTAGGATTTAATTTTATATTTGCTTTTCTAATCTTATTTTTTATTGGATTATTCTTTGGAGCCCAAGATTTAACTCCAATAATATCGGAAGTAACAGAAAACTATCCTGCATATAATGCTGGGTTAGAAGTTGGAGATAAAGTTTTAAAAATCAATAATAAAAAAGTAACATATATTGATGATATTTCATTATATATAACTTTAGAAATAAAAAATGAGCTTACTTTTGAAGTAAAAAAAGAAAATGGAAATATTGAAGTATATAAAGTAAAACCACAAAAAGAAATTAATAAAGATAAAACAGAAAGTTATATAATTGGTATTTCAGTTTCAAAGAAAGTAGAAAAAGGATTTTTAAAATCTATAAAATATGCTTTCTTACAAGAATGTGCTTTTTTTAAGCAAATGTTTGTAGTTTTAGGCAATCTAATTACTGGGAAACTTTCAATAAAGAACTTAAGTGGTCCAGTAGGAATATTTGGAATTGTGGGAGATGTAAAAAAGCAAGGTTTAAGTTCAATATTATATTTACTTGCTTTATTAAGTATAAATGTTGGGGTAATTAACTTATTACCATTCCCAGCCTTTGATGGAGGAAGAATATTATTCTTAATAATTGAAAAAATAAAAGGTTCTCCAATAAATGCAAGAGTAGAAAATATTATTCATTCAATTGGTTTTATTTTACTTATACTATTGATGATATATGTAACAATTAATGATATATTAAATTTAATTTAAAAAATTTTAAAAGACCTTAGGTCTTTTTATTTTTACCGCTAATAATATAAGTGGAAGGAGTTAATATGAAAAAGAATTATTTATATGTTTTGCAGGAAAATATGTTTGATTGTGGTGTGGCGGCGCTTAAAACAATTTTTCTGCAATATGGCATTACTATTAAAACAGAAGATGTAGTAAGAAAAAAAATTAATCAGGGCACAACAGCACTTGAACTAATAAATGCTAGCAAGAAATTAGGAATCAATGCAAAAGGAGTCAAAGCAGATATAGAAAACCTTACCAAAGAGCATCTTCCATGTATTGCTCATATAATAAAAGAAAAAAGTTATTTTCATTATATTGTTATTCTAGAAAACAATTCAAAAACCAAAGAAATAGTTATAATGAATCCGGAATTTGGCTTAGAAATAATGTCATATAATGATTTTAATGAACTTTCGACAGGAATATTTATAATTTTTGATCAAAAAGAAAGAAAAAAAGTAAAGAAAAAAGAACTATATAATATAATAAAAAAATATATAAAGAAAAATATTAGAATAATTAAAACAAGTTTATTCTTATCCCTCTTTATAATAATCTTTTCTTTAATAAGTAATTATTATTTAAAAATGGTTCTAAGTTTTAAAAATAATTTTAAATATATTTTAATTATTACTTTTATATTTTTATTTGTTTTTATCTTTAAAAATATATTTGAATATTTAAGAAATATTATTATTATAAAACTTAATTACAATCTTGATCGAGAAATAAATAATGATTTAATTACTCATATTTTAAATCTTCCATATAGATACTATTCAAATAAAACAACAGGAGAGTTAGTAACTATAATTAATGATGTAGAAAATTTTAAAGAGTTAATTAGTAAAATATTTATTATTTTACTAATAGATATTATTTTAATTTTATCATTATTAATATTTATATCTTTTTATAGTATATATTACTTTTTAATACTATTAGTTTTAATTACTATCTTATTAATACTGGCTTTTAGATATCAAATTATTTTTAACTTAGATTATGGGCCATTAAAAAACAGCAAAATTAAATATTCATCTTCCTTAATAGAAAGCTTAAGTGCATTTAATACAATAAAAAACTTAAAACTTGAAAATATTATAGCAGATAAGAATAATAAGAAGTATGAAGAAAACTTAGAAAAAACTAAAAAATATAACTTAAATAATTCAAAATACACATTTTTTAATAATATTATTTCTGACATATTTTATATTGTAATAATACTTATATCATCATATGTAAGTATATATAATAAACAAAACATTTTAAATATTCTTTTATTCAGTAGTATGTTTTATTTATTAATAGGTTTTTTTAACAATATTTCAGAAAGTATAACTATGTATAAAGTTTATCAGATTTCTGTAAATAAAATAATTGAAGTATTTAATGAAAATATTGAAAAAGAAAGTAAAGAAAAAATAGGCACAGTAGAAGAAATAAAGTTTGATAAAGTTAATTTTGCATATAATGAAGAAGATATAATAAAAGATTTAAGTTTTAAAATAAAAAAGAAAGATAAAGTATTTATTTCCGGTTCATCTGGAAGTGGGAAATCTACAATTATAAAACTATTATTAAAATATTTTGAACCAAAAAAAGGAAATATTTATATTAATAATATTAATTATAATAATTTAGAAAGCATAGATATAAGAAATAAAATAAATTATGTTTCACAAGAAGAAGTATTATTTAATGATACTATCTATAATAATTTAAAACTTATAAATGATAATGAAAAAGAAATAAGAAAAGCAGTAAATACCTGCTTAATAGATGAATTTCTTAAAAAAAATAATATTAATTTAAACTATGTTTTAGAAGAAAATGCATCAAATATAAGTGGTGGAGAAAGAAAAAAAATATTAATAGCAAGAAGTTTACTTAAAAAAAGCAGTATAGTTATTTTTGATGAAAGTTTTAATGAACTTGACTTGGAAACAGAAAAAAGAATATTAAGCAATATAAAAAAATATTATAAAAATTTAACTATTGTTTTAATATCACACCGAATAAATAATAAAGATTTATTTAATAAAAAGTACATATTTAAAAATTATAAATTAATGAAGGAGGAATAAACATGAAAGAAATAAGCAATAAAGAATTAAAAGCAATATCAGGTGGAATATCTGTCTGGGGAATATTAGGTATTATAGCAGGAGCAATATTTGGAGTAGGGGTAATTGATGGTGTTGTTAGACCATTAAAGTGTAGATGATGAAAGATATTAATAATCAAGAACTAAATCTAATATCTGGTGGTATTAGTGTTTCAGGAAGTTTAATTAATTCATTTTCATCTGCTATAACAAAAATTTTAGAAGTCGGACGAAGTCTTGGAACTGCTATTAGAAGAGTAGCAAATAAAAAAATATGTGCAATAAGATAAAAGAAAATAAAATATTGAGAATTATATGCTCATTTGCAATTATTATTGTCAGTGTATATGTATTTAATTTGATATTTTATTCAGGCGAAGTTGTGGGAACTTTTATTAGAAAATTGATTGAATTGACATCTTGTAGCATGTAAATAATTACACTATATTCGATTTTGTTTGACAAAATCAGTGTATTATGTTATAATTTAAACACTTATTAAAAATTACCAGGATATAAGGGGGAAAGGTAAAATGGAAAATAAGAAAATAGGTTTTCATTTTGAATATACAAATGAAAATGAGTTTAGAAAAAAAGAAAGATCAGTAAGAAAATACAATATGCTTGCATATAAAAAATTAACATTTGAATATTATTCTGCTATTAGAGAAGGTAATTTTAAAGGTAAGTTAGTTTCAACAAATAAAAAAGATCATATTGAGTCATATGAATTAAAATTACCAACAGATACATTATTTTCTAAAGTGCATGGTGATATTACATTACATTATACAGTTTATTTAAAAAATAATGTTGTATTATTGGATAATATAACACCAGAAAGTATTTTAGAAGAAGGTCATCGTAGTGAATTAAGTACTTACAAAGGAGTAATGATTTCTAAAACTAATTCAGAAAAAGATATGTTTAAAGTAAATCTTCTTAATGCATTAAGTCAAAAACATTAGTTTTTGACTTTTTTTTCAAAAAAAATAAAAAATATTATTGATTTTTATAGCATATATATGGTAATATAAATAAGCAATGGACCCTTAGCTCAGTTGGTTAGAGCATCCGGCTCATAACCGGGCGGTCGTAGGTTCGAGTCCTACAGGGTCCACCATTATTATTTTTATTTATTATGCGGGTATGGCGAAATTGGCAGACGCACTAGACTTAGGATCTAGCGGAGAAATCCATGGGGGTTCAAGTCCCTTT
>CAZCLV010000025.1:0-11178 GCA_964499645.1 uncultured Mycoplasma sp. | reverse complement strand
ATATTAGCAGAATGAACTTTTTTTCTTTTATTAATTAATAATAATGATAATATTATTATAATAATATCTCTAACATAAATAAATAATGTATATATAGGTAATACATCTATTTTTATTAATACAATTGTCATAACTATAACTAATGTTTTATCTACTATTGGATCAAATATTTTTCCAAAACTTGTTATCATATTATATTTTCTTGCAATATATCCATCTAGACTATCTGTTATAATAATTAATAAAAATATAATTAATGGTATTATATTAGTTATTCCATAATTATAAACATAAAATGCTAAAGGAAAAATACTTATAAACCTTATTGAAGTAATTATATTAGGTATCATCTTACCATCTCCATATTTAATTATAATAGAAAATTAAAAAAATAGAAACAAAAAACAAGAATCTAAAATAGATTCTTGTCAATTCTATCAAACATTCTTTTTGGGTTTTCTGATAAAGATTCATATAATTTTCTATGAACTCTTAATTCTTTTATTATCTCTATTTCTTCAGTTGCCATCATTAAACCATAATGTTCATCTTTTGAAGAAACAACATATTTATCATTAGCAATTAAATATTCAAGTGGTGTATTTAATACTTTTGATATTTGAATTAAGTTTTTGCTACTTGGTTTTTTTAATCCTCTTTCCCAATTACAAACACTTACTTTTGAAATTCCTAAAAGATTTCCTAAATCTTCTTGTGTATAGCCACACTCTATTCTTCTTTCTTTAATTCTTTTAGCTAAAAACAAATCAATCACCTCTTTTATAATTAAATTTATTATAAAAAAATATAATGCTAAATTTGTCTTTATTAGTCAAAAGTTTATTTTTTATCTCTTGTATATTTTCTTATTTTTTTATATAATTATATTGGTGATTAAAATGAATTGTGTTTTTTGTAAAATAATAAACAACGAACTTCCTTCTTATTATCTTTATGAAGATGAGATTGTAAAAGTATTTTTAAGTATTGATCCTATATCAAATGGACATGCATTAATTGTTCCAAAAGAACATTATGTAGATATAACCGATATTCCTCTTGAAGTTTTAAATCATATAAATAAAGTTGCAAAAAGAATTTATGAACCACATAAGAAACAACTTAATTTTGATGGATTAAAATTTGTACAAAATAATGGTTCTCTTCAAGAAGTAAAGCATTATCATCTACATATGATTCCGTATTATAAAAATGATACAAAGATAATGCCTGTAGAAGAAGTATATGAAATATTAAAAAAATAAAAGGATATTGTTCCTTTTATTTTTTTTAATAACGTTCTCTCGAACTTAAAATAATTGCCAAAAGTATATATATAACAACTACTATCACTAGCCCTGTACCTGTACGTTTTGGTTTTTCACAAGAGGCATTACTTGATTCAACATTTTGCACTTTTGTCACCTCCTAGATCCAAGCACCTAGTATAATTATTAGTAAAATAAATAAAACTAATACGATTGCTGATGATGATACACAGTTCATAATATATTCCTCCTTTTTTATTGTTCTAAATTATTTTATGGGTTATTGTGATTTTTGTGTATATAATAGTCTATTTTATTGTTTTTTTATTTTGTTTTTGGTATTATTAAAATATAGTTTTTTAGAAAGGAAAATAAAAATGAAAAAAATAAGTAAATTACTAATATTACCAATTGCAGTTCTTACATTAGCAGGATGTGGAAAGATACCTACTTTAAAAAATGGTGAAGATGCTATTATCACATTAAAGGAAGAAAATGTTGCTACTTCTGAATTTTATAAGGAATTGAAAACTAAATATGGAAAATATATTATAGCAGATTATATTGATAAACTAATTTTAGATAAAAAATATAAAGTTAGTAGCGAAGAAACAGCCTATTTAGAAAAGCAAGTTACCTCTATTAAAGAATATGCAACAGAAAATAATACAACAGTAGAATATATTTTGTCTTATCAATATGGTCTTGAAAATATTGATCAATTTAAAGATATGATGCGTTTAAATTATCGTAGAAGCTTAGCAGTTAAAGAGTATTTATCAAAAAAGATTACTGATAAAGAAATTGAAGAGTATTATAAGAATAATTTTCATGGAGATATTGAAGTTAAACATATTTTAATTACTCCTGATTCTGAAGATAAAAAAGCAAGCGCTTTAAAGGAAGCAAAAGATATTATTAAAAAGCTTCAAAATGGTGAAGATTTTAGTAAATTAGCAAAGAAATATTCAGATGATACAAATAGTGCAAAAAAAGGTGGAGATTTAGGTTTTATTTCTACTGGTGATACAGTTACTGAATTTGAAACAGCAGCTTTTAAATTAAAGAAAGGTGAATACACTACTACTCCTGTTGAAACTACTTATGGATATCATATTATTTTAAAAACTAATGAAAAGGAAAAAGCATCTTTAAAAGATTCTAAAGAAGAAATTATTACTACATTAGTTACTAAAAAGATTACTGATGATTCTAATTTGTATTATAAAACTCTTGAAAATATTAGAAAAGATAATGAACTTGTTATTGTTGACTCTGAATTAAAAAAACAATATGACGAATATCTTAAAACTTTAAATAAAAGTACTACAAATAAATAAAAAAGCCATAGGCTTTTTTTATTTGAATAATCCTTTTTGATATAACTTTTGTTTTATTTTTTGTTCAAGGTCATAGCCTGAATATTTTTTTGATAATTTATTATATATTTTATTATATTCTTTTTCATAAATAGATTCTTCATCTATATTAATATTATCTAATTCACTTATTATATCTTCTTTATAATATCCTAGTGTTATTAAATTACTTAATATTTTATTTTTTAACATATATAGTGATTTATTTTTATTTAATCTAACTTGTTTATCCACAAGTTTCTTTATTTTATTAATTTGTTGTTCTTTAGTAAATATTGTTATTTCTTCTTTTATAATATTTCCTTCTATTCCTAATTGTTCAAGATCTTTTATTATTTTAAGTGGTCCATTATTTTTTAAATTAATTTGATCATTTATATAACTTTTAGTAAAAAACTTATCATTAATATACCCTTCTTTTTCAAGCCTTGTAATTATTAAATTAATAGTTTCTTTTTTTTGTTTATTTTTTAATAAATATGTTTCTATTTCTTTTTTACTTCTTAATTTAAATTTAATAAAGCTTAATATTTTATAATACCATTCATAAAATTCATTATCTTTTAGAAACTTATCTATTTCTTCTTTTTCAATATTCTGTTTACTTAAAATATTATATTTTATAATAATATCTTCATATAATATAAAGCTATCTTCTTCAAGAAATATTTTATATTTATTAGGACTTAAGTATTTATATTTTTTTATTTGCATAATATCACTTTCCTTATATATATTATACAACATAATATTAATTATTTTTATTTAATTTTTTTTAAATAAATTGTTGACTTTTGATATAAAACTGGTTATTATAGTAAGCACCAATTCGATTTAGGCGAATTGGATGCTAGTATCACACTAGCCAACCCCTTTTTATTCTTTTTATTGGAGCCGTACCTCAGGGGGTTACGGCTTCTTTTTTTTTTGCAAAAAAAGGACTTAGTCCTTTTTATTATAATTATTAAACCTATTTAAAGAGTTTTCCTTGTTAATATCTAATAAGTTCTTTTTATCTTCTTTTAACATTGCATATCTATTTTCTCTTTTAAATATATCTTCATATTTAGTAAAGTCTGCTTTACTATCCATATTAAATTCTTTTGTTATTGGATTATATCTAAATATTGGAAAATATCCAGATTCTGTAACTAGTTTTTCTTCAGTAATAGAATCTTTCATTCCTGTTCTTATTCCATGTGCTATACAAGGAGCATAGGCAATAACAATTGATGGGCCATCATAATTAGCAGCTTCTGTCAATGCTTTAATTGTTTGTATATAGTTTGCTCCAAGAGATATTGTTGCTACATATACATGTGGATATGTAAGTGCTATTTTAGCTAAATCTTTTTTAGCAGTTTGTTTTCCATCACTTGCAAATTTTGCAATAGCACCACATCTTGTTGATTTAGATGCTTGTCCACCTGTATTTGAATATACTTCAGTATCAAGTACTAAAATATTAATATTTTCATTATTTGCTAATACATGATCAATTCCACCATAACCAATATCATATGCCCAACCATCTCCACCTATTATCCAAATATTTTTTTCTTTAATATATTTCTTCAATGGTTCTATTTCTTTTAAATCATTATAATCTAAATTATTATATACTTCTTCTGCTACTTCTTTTGAATAATTATTTAAATATTTATTTATTAGTTCTTTATTTTTTTGATTAGTTTTATCAATATTTTCCATAAATATTCTTTTTACTTTATTCTTCATAAAGTCTTCAGATATTCTCATCCCATATCCAAATTCTGCATTATCTTCAAATAAAGAATTTGCCCATGGAACACTATAAGGCGTACTTGGTAAACTTGCACCATAAATACTTGAGCATCCAGTAGCATTAGCTATCATTAAGTTATCTCCAAATAATTGTGATAATAATTTTAAATATGGTGTTTCCCCACATCCGGCACAAGCACCACTAAATTCAAATTTTGGTTTTACAAATTGACTTCCTTTAATTGTATTTTTATTCATCACATGTTTTTCTGTAACGTTTTTTTCTAAATATTCATATCTTTTTTGTTCAATTTGTTTTATATTATCCATTTTTATTGCTTTAGTAGGACATATTTCACTACATAAACCACACCCTGTACAATCAAGTGGTGACATACATATTGTAAATTTTAAACTTTCTCCAGCAATATTAGCATCTTTTAATGTTTCTTTTATATAATCAGGGGATTTTTCTACTTCTTCTTTATTTAATAAATATGGTCTTATAACGGCATGAGGACATACGAATGAGCACATATTACACATTACACATTTACTACTATCCCAGTCTGGAGTAATACTACTTATTCCTCTTTTTTCTAATTTAGACATTCCTGATTCAAAAATACCGCTTTCATTATTTTCAAAATCACTAACTTTAATTAAATCTCCTCTATTATGTTCTAGTTTTGAAAAAATAGAATCATTTACTTTTTCTAATTCAATTTTACTTTCTATTTCATTAACATTAATTTCTTCTAAAGTTTTATCTGCATCATCTAATGCATTAATGTTTGAGTTAACAACATTTTCCCCTTTTTTAGAAAAGTTCTTAATAATCATTTGTTTCATATTTTCTTTTACTTTAGTAAAATCATATAAATCTGCTACTTTAAAAATAACTGTTTCCATAATCATACTTATTTTATTAGGTATATTATTTAAATTTGCTATTTTAGAAGCATTTACTATATAAAATTTAATGTTCTTTTCTTGCATCGTATTAATTATTTCTTTTGTTAAAACTTGATTTAATTCTTCCTTTGTTTTTTCAGTATTTAGAATAAAAATGCCATTTTCTTTAATACCAGATAAAATATCATATTTTTTTAAATAAGTATCTTTAGTACAAATTACTGTTTTTGGATTTGATACATAATATGTACTTTTTATAGTATCATTACTAAATCTTAAGTGGGACTTTGTTACTCCACCTGATTTTTTACTATCATATTCAAAATATCCTTGAACATATTTATTTGTATTATTTCCAATAATAGTAAGAATATCTTTTGAAGTTGTAATCATTCCATCAGATCCATAACCATATATTAATATTTCATCATAATTATTTATAAATTGTGTTGTTGTAGGTAAAAGAGATAAGTTTGTTACATCATCTATAATACTTAATGTAAATGTTTTTAAATTATCTTTTTCTAAATATTTATATACTGCTTCAATATCATTTGGAGTAGTATTTTTTGAAGATAATCCATATCTTCCTCCTACTACATCAATATTTAAATTACTATTTTTTATTACTTCAACAACATCTAAATATAATGGTTCCCCATTAGCTCCTGCTTCTTTTGTACGATCTAATACTGCTATTTTTTTAACTGTTTTGGGAAGAACATCTAGTAAGTATTTAGAAGAAAATGGTCTATATAAATGTACCTCTATTAAACCAATGTTTCCTTTTATAAAATCTATTGTTTCTTTTATTGTTTCACAAACAGATCCCATTGCAACAATCACATATTTAGCATCTTTATTACCATAATAATTAAATGGTTGATAATTTGTATTTAATTTTTCATTAATCTTTTTCATATAGTTGTTAACTATATCTGGTAATTTATCATAAAATTTATTTCTTGCTTCAACAGCTTGAAAATACATTTGATCGCCTTGATTTGTACCACGTGTAGTTGGATTGTCTATATCTAATGATTTATTTCTAAACTCATCTAATGCTTTTTTATCAATTAAATCCTTAAATATTTCATTGTCTATTACATTAATTTTATTGTATTCATGACTAGTTCTAAAGCCATCAAAGAAATTTATAAATGGGATTTTTCCTGTTAGTGTTGAAAGATAAGGTACTGCAGTTAAATCCATAATTTGTTGCACTGAAGATGTTGCAAACATTGCAAACCCTGTTCCTCTAGCACTATAAATATCGGAATGATCTCCCATTATTGATAAGGCATGTGTTGCTAATGTTCTAGCAGCAACATTTATTACACAAGGAAGTTGTTCTCCAGCAATTTTATACATATTTGGAATCATTAATAAAAGTCCTTGACTTGCTGTATATGTTGTTGCTAGAACACCATTTTGAAGCATTCCATGAACTGTTCCAATAGCACCAGCTTCACTTTGCATTTCTACTACTTTTACTTTATCTCCAAAAATATTTAATCTTCCTTTGCTGCTATAAACATCAGTTAGCTCAGCCATTGTTGATGCTGGAGTAATTGGATATATTGCAGCAGTTTCTGTAAAATTATATGCAACTTGACTACAAGCCGTATTTCCATCCATTATTTCTTTTTTCATATTTTCACCTCATAAACTATATATAATTTTATCACATAATAATTAAAAATAACATAAGATTATGTTATTTATTCTTCTTCGCATCCGCCACCATAGTTATTATAACTACCATCATCCATTTCACAATGCATACAAACACTATAATTATACTGTCCATTTGTTCTTGCTATTTTTAATCCACCACTTACTACTGTACAATTATCTAAATTAATATCAGGATTAGATGACAATAAAGGTTGAAGTCCATTTTCTGCTTGATCATAAGGGATTTCTTTTTCTTCTGAAGTAAATGTAAAATCCCACAATTCTTCTTTATGATCAATATTGTATAGTTTTAAATTTTCTATTAATAATTTTTCAAACTCTACATATTTTTTATCTTTCCCAGAATTTAACATATCAAATATATTTGGTAAAGTAATTAAAGCAACTGCTGATATTAGAACAATTACTAAAATTAATTCAATTAGAGTAAATCCCTTTTTATTTTTCATATTCATCTAACTCCTTTTTTAATTTTAATTCATTCCAAATATTAATCTTTAGTTCTTTTGCTTTTTCATATTTACTACCAGGATTATCTCCTACTATAACAATATCAGTCTTTTTACTAATAGATTCTATTACTGTTCCACCATAATTAGTAATAATTTCTTTTAACTCATCTCTACTTATAAAACTAATAGTCCCTGTAATTACAAATTTTTTTTCATTAAAAGCTTCTTTTTTTATTATTTTTTTACCAAGATATTCCATATTTAGTCCTAACTCTTTTAGTTTTAGAATTAAATTAATATTTTCTTCATTTCTAAAATAATTATAGATTTCTTTTGCCATTGTTAAGCCTATATCATTTATATTAATTAGTTCTTCTAATGAGGCATTCATAACTAAGTCCAGATTTGGATAATTAATTGCAATTATTTTAGCACTTTTTTCTCCAAAATGTCTTATACCAAGTGCAAATAAAAGTTTTTCTAATGAGCTTTTTTTACTGTTTTCTATTGCCTCTAATAAGTTATTAACAGATTTTTCTCCAAATCCTTCTAATTCAATTAATTCTTCTTTTTTATTTTTTAAATTATATATACTAGGAATATCATTAATTATTTTAAAATTATAGAAATCTTCAATTATTCGTTCTCCTAAACCATCTATATTCATTGCTTTTCTACTTACAAAATGAACTAATTTTTCAATATTTCTTGCATCACATTCTTTATTTATACAATAATGATGTGCTTCATTTTCTTTTTTTATTAAAGCCTTTCCACACACTGGACAAGTTGTAATCATTTTAAATTCTAATAGGTTATCATTTCTTCTATCTAATTTCACACTTACTACTTCTGGTATTACATCTCCTGCTTTTCTTATTACAACAATATCACCAATTCTTATATCTTTTTCTTTTATAAAATCCTCATTATGTAATGTTGCTCTTGAAATAGTAGATCCTGCTACTTTAACAGGCTCAAGTATGGCATTTGGTGTAATTTTACCTGTTCTTCCTACTGTAAAAATTATATTTTTTAGTTTAGTAGTTACTTCTTCTGGTGGGAATTTATATGCAGTAGCCCATTTTGGACTTTTAGCAGTATATCCTAATGCTTCTTGATATAAAATATCATCTACTTTTATTACCATTCCATCTATATCATAATCAAGTTCTTTTCTTCTTAAAGCAACCTCATTTATAAAAGTAATTACTTCATTAATATTATTACATATCTTTCTATCAGGATTTACTTTTAATCCAAGTTCTTTCATAAATATCAAGGCTTTTTCATGTGAAAATATATTATAATCTTTTGGGTTTGGTAAATGATATATAAAATTACTTAATTTCCTTGAAGCAGCTATACTAGAATCTAATTGTCTAACTGTTCCACTTGCTAAATTTCTAGCATTTTGAAATAACTCTAAATTACTTTCTTGTCTTTCTTTATTGACGCGATTAAATTCTTTTTTATTAATATATACTTCTCCACGAACTTCTATATCAATTGGTTTAGTTAGTTTTAGTGGAATGTCTTTTATTGTTTTAACATTGTGAGTTATATCTTCACCTATAACACCATCACCACGCGTTACACCACGAACTAATATACCTTTTTCGTATATTAAACTAATAGCAAGTCCATCTATTTTTAATTCAACTACATATTTTGGATTAAAACCTTCTTTTTTAATTCTTTCATCAAATTTAATTATTTCGTTTTCATTAAAAACATTACCTAAAGAAAGCATAGGTATTTTATGTTTTACTTTATTAAATTCACTTATAACAACTGAACCTACTCTAGAAGTTGGTGAATCATTTCTAATTAATAAAGGGTTTTTATTTTCTAATTTTATTAATTCTTGCATTAATCTATCATATTCATAATCGCTTACTGTAGGATTATCTAAAATATAATATTCGTGATTATATTTATTTAATGTATCTACTAACTCATCAATTCGTCTTTTATCTTCCATACTAATCCTCCATATTTATATACTTACATTATAAATTATTTAGTAAATATTAACAATAAAAAAGGTAAATAAATTTATTTACCTTTAGTTTTTATTAATTTAAAGAAGTCCCAATATAAGTAATAGTTGCTTTTCCATTACCAGTATTTATTCCACCTGTCATTTCGGTATTAGTTATAGATTGATCATCTAAAATATAAGATGATCCTCCTCCACCACCATAATTTGTTCCTGCTGCTGTTCCTCCATAATAGCCTCCGCCTCCGCCACCAGAGTATGCGGAAAATGTTCCATAAAATAGTGTATTAGTGGGCTGTGTATTAGTTTGTCCTGCTCCACCATTTCCAGATAAAGCGGACCCTCCGCCTCCTGCTGCTACCATTATTCGAGATGTTATTCCATCAGTTGAAGTATTAACTAAAACTGAGTTTGAAGGATTACTACTAAATTTTCTCAAATCTGTTGCTCCTCCACCACCACAAAATGTATATGTTCTATCTGAAGTATAATATCCACCTGTAGCTCCACCATTATAACCACCAGTGGTACATTGTCCTGCACTTCCTATATATACATAATATATATCACTTGTTGTGAAATTAATTATACCTTTGGTATAACTTCCATAGCCACCTGTTTTATTTGTTGTAGTATAATTACCTCCTTGAGCTCCCCATAATTCTACCTTATAATATCCATCTTTTGGAATATCAATTTTTTGATAACTACCATTATAAACATAATTTTTTGGAAATTCTTTTATTAATAGTTTATCTAAAATATCCAAGTTTTTTGCAATATAGGTTACCTTAATCTTTCCATTTCCAGTATTTATTCCACCTGTCATTTCTATATTTCTTATTGAACCATTTTGCAATGCATATGACGATCCACCACCGCCGGGTCTATTAATTGCTCCTGCTGTTCCCCCATAGTATCCACCACCGCCACCACTTCCTTGTGAAGAATTAGCACCTTGAAAACTTGTTGATGAAGGATTGGTTGCTGTTTGACCGTTACCACCATTTCCAGATAAAGCAGCGCCGCCACCGCCACCTGCTACCATTATCCTTGCTAATATTCCATCTGATGAATTATTTACTAAAGTTGTAGCAGAAGGTTCACTATTAAACACCCTCAAATCTGTTGAACCACCACCACCAATGTATTCATAATATCTATCCGATGAATATGATCCACCATTTCCTCCACCGTTATATCCACCCGTAATTGAAGAAGCTTTTCTTCCAATATATGTATAATAAAAATTTGAGTTATCCAAATATAATATTCCACTAGTATAAGTTCCATAGCCACCTGTTGTGTTTGATAGAATTGAATAATCTCCACCTTGAGCTCCCCATAGTTCCACCTTATAATAGCCATTTTTTGGAACTTCTATTCTTTCATAATTTGTGCCACTTACATATTCTCTTGAATAAGTAAAACTATCTATTCCACAATATAGATCTGTATCAATGTCATTTTGTACATCACTACTTTTTGAAGTAGCTTTATTAAATATTCCATTTCCTTTACTATCCACTATGCATATTGAATATGTTGGTCTATCATCTACTATTGTTACTTTTATATTTGATGTTGAATCATAATTATTTCCATAACTACTTTTTATCAGTTTCTTATCTAGTAATGCATTTATTTCTGATAAGCTATATTCTTTTTCTGATGAAACTGCTCCACTTGATATATCTGTTCTTATTGCTTCTACTGCTCTT
>CAZCLV010000024.1:0-11625 GCA_964499645.1 uncultured Mycoplasma sp. | reverse complement strand
GTTGTAGCACCACCAAGAATGTTAATTGCTTTCTTAGAAAACAATTATAATGAAGATGGAACTATAAATGTTCCTATAGCATTAAGATCATATATGGGTGGATTAGAAAAACTAGAAAAATAAAAAGGAAGTGCTTTTATGAAGTATTTTATGGCTGGTATAAAAGGATCTGGAATGAGTGCTCTTGCAACAATGCTTTATGATTTAGGAAACGAAGTAATAGGTTATGATGATATGAAATATTATGCTGTGTCAGAAGAACCACTAATAAAAAGAAACATACCAATATATTCTGATACAAACGAATTAAAAGAAGGTATGATATTAATAAATACTGCTGCTATACATGAAGAACATCCTATAATGAAAAAAGCTAGAGAATTAAATCTTATAGTAAAAGGTTATTACGAAATGATTGGAGAACTAACAAACAAATATGATTCAATTTGTATTAGCGGTACACATGGGAAAACAACAACTACATCAATGTTATCTACTATTATAAACAATACAATAGGTACAAACTATTTAATTGGAGATGGAACTGGTTATGTAAATAATAATTCTAACTTGTTTGTTATTGAATCATGTGAATTTGAAAGACATTTCCTTTTATATAAACCAAAATATGCTATTGTAACAAATATTGAATTAGATCATGTAGATTGCTATAAAAATATAGATGAAATAATTAATGTTTTTCAACAATTTATTGATAAAGTAGAAGAAAAAGTTATTGCTTGTGGCGATGATTTAAATATTAGAAAATTAAAAAGTGATAAAATTATATATTATGGTTTAAATGAAGATAATGATATTTATGCTAAAAATATAATTTATAAAGATAATGGTTCAAGTTTTGATGTCTATATTAATAAAGAATTTTATGGACACTTTGATATTAAAATCTTTGGTAAACATATGATACTAAATTCATTAGCAAGTATTTATATGTGTTATTTATTAAATATTAGTAAAGAAGACATTATAAAGTATTTAGATAATTTTAAAGGCGCAAAAAGAAGATTTAGTGAAGAATTTATTAATGATGTAGTTTTAGTAGATGACTATGCACATCATCCAACAGAAGTAAAAACAGTTATAGAAACTGCTAGACAAAAATATCCTGATAAAAAAGTAGTTGCTGTATTAATACCATATACATTATCAAGAACAGAAGTATTTTATAAAGAATTTGCAGAAGTAATAAAACTTGCTGATAAAGCATTTGTTACTGATATTGAGCCAGCTCGTGAAAATATTGAAGATTATCCAAATATTAATTCACAAATGATTATTAATTTAGTGCCTAATTGTGAACATATTTCATTAGATACTATATCAAAACTTTATAATTATCCTAACTCAGTAATATGCTTTATGGGATGTAAAGATTCATTCTATCTTCGTGATGCATATCGAAAGGGAATAGAATAATGAATATTGATACTTTAGTAGTTGGAGCATTACAAGCTAATTGTTATTTGGTTTCTACTGATAATAAATGTATAATTATTGATCCTGGTGCAGATGAAAATTTTATTATTTCAAAAATTCAAAATTTAGGATTAGAGCCAGTAGGAATAATTTTAACTCATGACCATAATGATCATGTAGGATGTAGTGAAACATTAAAAAACATGTATAATGTAGAAGTATATGATTATAATACATTATTTCAACAAAAACATTATTTAGAACCTTTTAAATTTAAAGTAATTTATACACCTGGGCATACTAGTTCTAGCATTACTATATATTTTTATGAATATGGAGTTATGTTTACGGGAGACTTTTTATTTAAAGATGATATAGGAAGAACTGATTTACCAACAGGATCATATAAAGATATGTTAGAAAGTATTAGAAAAATAAATGAGTATGATGGTGAGATAAAAATATATCCTGGACATGGTGATAGTACTACTATTGCAGAGGAAAGAAAAAACAATAAATATTTTAACTTTGATTAAGTACAAAAATGTACTTTTTTTTATTTAAAAGAATAATATTTATTGTAGGAGATGGTCATATTAAAAAAATATTTATATTATTATTTACATTTTTAATAACTTTTAATGTAAAAGCAACCACTACAATAACAACATTTGCAGAATATCAAGAAGAAATAAAAAAATTTGATTTATTATTATTAATAGTTATTCCTTTAATAATAGTAGGAATAGGGACATATCTTTATTTTAAAAAAAGTAAAAGCAAAAAATAAAACTAGATTATCTAGTTTTATTTATTATCAATAAATTTATAATAGTATTCCTCGTAAGTTAATCCTGAATAATTATCATGCATATCAGTAGCAACTTTTATTCCGACATAACGATAGTGCCATGATTCATACATAAAACCTGTAATATTAGTTTTATTTTTTTGGTATCTTAAAATAAAACCATATTTATAAGCATTATTTTGCATCCAAGTAAATGAACTAGTTTTTTCAAAAGATAACATATTTCCACTTTTTGTAGAAGATACATCTATTGCTAAACCAGTTTGATGTTCAGAATGACCTGGTCTTGCTGTATCATTATCAGCAGCACTTTTGCCCATACTAGCAACAGCACTATTATATAGACTAGTTTGCATACTATAAGGACGAAATCCAGATTGACCATAAACAGGAGTTCCATTTTTTATAGAGGCGGCGGATAATTTTTCAAATTGTTCTCTTGCTTCTTTTTTTAGTTTTCTAACAGAAGTATTTCCTCCGATAAAATATTCACTTGAAATTGTTTCTAAATCACTTGGTTCATAACCATTAGGCAATTTAAAATATTTATTACATAAAACCAAAATACCTTTATTCATATTAGCATTTCCTATATAACTATAAAAAGAGTAATCTAAACCAATATTTACATAATTAACAACCTTTTCATAATCAAAACTTTTATTTTTTTCTTTATAAGAAAGATACCTATTTAAGTTTTCATTTTTAAAATTAGTAGTATTTTTAAAATCTAAATAAGGATCTAACTTTATATTTAATTTCTTTTTAATGCTATCAATATTAATAGACTTATTTTCTTTATTAAATATATCATTATAAAAGTAAACTAATTCATCTTTATATTTGTAACCTATAACAAAAGCAATTATTAAAATAGTAATAATTATAAATAATAAAAAGCGTCTTTTTCTTTTTTTCTTTTCTTTATTAATTTTCATATATCCTCCTATAAATATATCTTAACACTAAATAATATTTAAATAAATAAAAAATAGTATAAAAAAAGGTTTAATTACATAGAAATTTATTAGAGGTGTTCTATGAAAAAAATAATTATTTTTCTATTAATAATTTCTTTTATTATTCCATTTTCTGTTATAGCAGAAACTAATAAAGATGTAAATATTACAAAAAATGCAAAATCTTCTATTTTAATAGAAGCTACAACAGGAAAAATTTTATATAATAAAGATGCTAATAAAGTATCTAGTGTTGCATCACTTACTAAAATGATGAGTTTAATTATATTTTTTGAATTTATTGAACAAGGTGGAATGAAATATGATGAAATAATAACAGTATCTGAAAATGCTAAAAATACAGGTGGTAGTCAAATATGGTTAGAAACAGGAGAAAAGATTAGTGTTAATGATTTATTAAAAGCTATAGTTATGGCTAGTGCTAATGATGCAGCAGTTGCTTTGGCAGAAAGAGTTTCTGGTACAGAAGAAGCATTTGTAGATAAAATGAATAAGAAAGTAAAAGAATTAGGATTAAAAAATACAAACTTTAAAAACTGTGTTGGTTTTGATGAAAAAGATCATTATTCAACAGCATATGACATGGCAATTATTGCTAAAGAATTAATTAAGCATGAACAAATCTTTACTTATTCAAGCGTATATGAAGATTATATAAGAAAAAATACTACTAATAAAACTTGGATTGTAAATACAAATAAATTAGTGCGATTTTATGAAGGAACAGATGGATTGAAAACAGGATTTACTGATGCCGCAGGAAGTTGTATTGCAGTAACAGTAAAAAGGAATAACTTAAGATTTATTGCTATATCATTAGGATATTCTGATACAACAATAAGAAATGCTGAAACAATGGAATTGTTAAATTATGGATATAATCAATATAAAGTGAAATTATTATATAAAAAAGGTAGTATAGTAGGTAAAACAACACTAGATAAAGCAAATGAAACTGAAATAAATTTAATAGCAGAAAAAGATGCAATAATATTACAAAAGAAAACAGAAGAAGAAATGGAATATAAAACTGAAATAAAACTTAATAATATAGAATATCCAATAAAAAAAGGAGAAAAAATAGGTACTATTTATATAAAAGAAAATAATAAAATAATTAATAAAGTATCACTAGTAGCGGAAAAAGATATAAAAAAAGTAAATATTATAAAACTTTATTTTACTAATTTAAAAAATATATTAACTGGAAATTAATATATTTTTTTTAATTTTTACAATGTGTTTCACTTTCAAAAAAAATTTTAATTTTTTATTGATATAAAACAAATGTTTGATAATATTAATTTGATATTAATGCCTAACTCTCCATAGTAGGGAGTATATGAAAAGTGTACCGAGAATTTAAGACGAGGCAAAATCAAAAATGAAAGGAGGTCGGCTAGAATAACAACACATTACGTTCTAGCTTTATATTAAATAATAACTATGAAAAATGAAATTATATTATTTGATAATCAAGATATTAAATTAGATGTTAACATTAAAGATGAAACTGTTTGGTTGAATCAAAATCAAATGGCAGAGTTGTTTAATGTTGATAGAACAGGTGTTTCTAGGCATATTAATAACATTTACAAGGAAGAAGAACTTGAAAAAAATATCACATGTGCAAAATTTACACATATGGGTATTGATAATGATCAAGCATATGAAAAGGAATACTACAATCTAGATGTTATCATATCCGTAGGTTATCGTGTTAAATCTAAAAATGGTGTTATATTTAGAAAATGGGCTAATAAAGTGTTAAAAGAATATACAAAAGATAATAATATTTGGAGTTATTATTTAAATGGAATAAACATAAATGGAGAACAATTTTTGTTGGAATTTGATGTTGTGTCAATGAAAAATGGGGAAAATCATTACAGAGTTCAAAGATTACAAAAAAAGACAGATGTTTCGGCTGGAAGTTTTGCTATTAGCAAGACCGTTCCAACTTTAGAAACATCTATCATTGATAACAATATACCACAATCTGACACAAATGTCAAATTGCCTATTGCTACCACTAATAGTACTATGCAAAATACTAAAAATAATTCAGTTAATTTTCCTATAAATGAAAATTTAAAAGCAAATAAAACAATGAATCCAAGCGAAATATCCAAAATAGATTTATAAGATGCATTGACAACACCAAAATTGCCAAGTAAAAATGGTATAGATTCAGGTGAAACTAGTGAATTTTTAAAATTAGATTAAAAAAACATATTAATTTTGACTAATATGTTTTTTTTTTCATAAACTTTATTGGAGGTTATATGAAAAAAATAGATTATAAAAAATTAATTATTCTTATAATAGGTACTATAGTAATTGGAAGTTTTTTTTCACTTTTTATAAGTAAAAATAATTATAGTAGTTTTATAAAACCAATATTAAGTCCACCAGGATATATATTTCCAATAGTATGGACTATTCTTTATACATTAATGGGAATATCACTATATTTAGTAAGTGAATCATATGGTAATAAAAAAGTTGCCTATATATTATACTTATATCAATTACTTGCTAATTCAATTTGGACCTTATTATTTTTTGGATTAAATTTAAGATTATTATCATTCTTTTGGATTATATTAATAATAATACTAGTTGTTTTAATGATAAGAGAGTTTTTAAGATTTAATAAAACAGCAGCTTATTTACAAATACCTTATTTATTATGGTTAGTTTTTGCTAGCTATTTGAACTTAAGCATTTATTTATTAAATAGGTAATGATATAATAAATTTGAGGTGTCTATGAATAAAGAATCACGTATAGGAGCTTATGGTTTAATAATATTAAATGATGAAATAGTTTTAATTAAAAAAAGAAATGGAGCATATAAGGGAAAACTAGATTTACCAGGTGGAGGTATTGAACACAGTGAAACTCCTGAAGAATGTGTAAAAAGGGAAATAAAAGAAGAAACAAATCTTGATGTATTAGATTCAAAATTATTAGATGTTTTTTCAGTTAGAGTAGAATGGAGTTATAAAGAATATGAAGAAAATTTACATCATATAGGTATAATATACTTAATAAAAAGTAAAGGAATACCTAGTGAACTTGGAGATGACAAAGATTCACTTGGATCTTCTTGGTATAAAATATCTGATTTAAAAAAAGAAAATTTATCTCCATTTACAATAATGGGATTAGAAAAACTTAACTACAAACTAAAATAAAAAGTCTATTTTATAATAGGCTTTTCTAATTCTCTTTTAATTAAAGATTTATCATTTACTAATAAACTATATATACAAGTAACACGATATTCAATATTTAATACTTTATTATCAATATTTTTATAACTTGTTATTAAAGAAATACTTATTTCTTTTTTTATTTTATTTAAATAATCTTTTCCTTTTTCATTAAAACCAAGAATTCTTATATAAGATGTATTTAAATCTTTAGCTTCTTCTTTAGTAAAAGATGTTAAAATATGAATAAACATTCTATTTATTTTATTATAAGTATATCTTTTAGTTTTAATATTATTAATTAATTCTTCAAGATTATTGCTTTTATTAATAAACTCAAGTATTCTGTTTTCAATACCTTCATCTACTGTTTGATAAGTATTTAAAATATTTCTATCACTAATTACTTTGTATTTTAATAAATTAAATATATCAATATTTTTATAAATATATTTATTTATATTTTTTGGTACATATTTTTTAATATTTTTATTTTTTATTAATAAATCTCTAATTGCAGAAGCACTAATAATATTAGAATTATTTTTAATTTTATTATGATAATCATTAGTTCTTTGAATTGAAATGGGTTCAATTTTATAATTATTATCAATTATTTCTTTTATATAAGATAATCCAAGTAAATCATTAGGAGTATCTATTTTAATATTAGAAAAATTATTTAAAGCTTTTGCCATAGCAGTAGGATAATTAATACCTTCATCTAAATACTTTTTTACAAGTTTATTATAATCTTTATTTTTAATTTGAATAGTTGCTAATTCTTTTAGTTTTTCTATATTATTTAATTCACTGCCGAATATTATTTTATTAACTTTTAATTCATTTAAAATAGAAAGGGCTCCTTTAGCAAATATATCTGCTCCTTGTGATGAAAAAACAAAAGGAAGTTCAATTACTAAATCAATATTATTATTTAAACATATTTTAGTTTTATCCCATTTGTTTAAAATTGATATTTCTCCTCTTTGACAAAAAGAAGAAGAAATTACTGCAATAATTAAACTATTTGGATAAAGTTCTTTTATTTTATTTATATGATATAAATGTCCATTATGAAAAGGATTATATTCTGTTATTATTCCAATTATTTCCATATATTCACCTCATCTATATATATTTTAACATAATTTTATAATATAGCAAATTAACTATTAACTATTAAACTTTTAGTTGATAAGCTAAAAACATTTTATACTAGTATTTAGTATCTATAAATAAAAAATGACACCTAGTTCAATGAACTAAGTGCTGATCCAAATAGTTACATATTCAACGATGAAGTTAGATGTTCCTTAAATTAATTAAAAAGCAAAATTTACTAAATAAATGTAAACTTTCTTTTAAAAAAAACTTAATTAGGTTATAATAAATATGGTGGTAAATATGAATAAAAAAGCAAATACAACAGAAAACATTTTAAGTAAAATATATGAATATTCATTAGAAGAAATTATGGGAGAAAGATTTGGAAGATATAGTAAATATATTATTCAAGATCGTGCCATTCCAGATGTAAGAGATGGGTTAAAACCTGTTCAAAGAAGAATATTATATGGAATGTATAAAGAACATAATACTTATGATAAACCATATCGTAAAAGTGCAAAAACAGTAGGATATATTATGGGAAATTTCCATCCACATGGGGATAGTTCAATATATGAAGCTATGGTACGTATGAGTCAATGGTGGAAACAAAACACTCCTTATGTAGATATGCAAGGTAATAATGGATCAATGGATGGTGATAGTGCTGCAGCATATCGTTATACTGAAGCAAGATTATCAAAAATAAGTAATGAATTATTAAAAGATATTGAAAAAGATACAGTAAAATTTGCACCTAATTTTGATGATACAGTTATAGAGCCAACAGTTTTACCTGCTAAATATCCTAATTTACTTGTTAATGGAACAACAGGAATAAGTGCAGGTTATGCTACAAATATTCCTCCCCATAATTTAGGAGAAATAATTGATGCTTCCATAAAAAGAATTGATTCTCCTAATTGTAAATTTGAAACAATTATGGATATAGTAAAAGGACCTGACTTTCCAACTGGAGGAATTGCCTTAGACAAAAGTGGAATTGAAAATGCCTTCAAAACAGGAAAAGGAAGAGTTATAGTAAGAGCAAAAACTGAATTTAAGGAAGAAAAAAAGTTTAATACTATTATTATCAATGAAATACCATATGAAGTATTAAAAACAAATATGGTAAGAAAAATAGATGAAATAAGAATAGATAAAAAAATAGATGGAATCTTAGAAGTTAGAGATGAATCTGATAAAGACGGACTTCGTGTAGTTATAGAAATAAAAAAAGAAGCAAATAAAGATTTAATTTTAAATTACTTATATAAAAACACTGAATTACAAGTAGCATATAACTATAATATGATTGCTATTGTTAATAGAAGACCTAAATTATTAGGAATAATGGAAATAATTGATAGTTATATAGTACATTTAAGAGAAGTAATTCTTAATCGTACAAGGTTTGAGTTAGAGCATGCTAAAAGAAGATATCATATAGTAGAAGGATTAATTAAAGCAATAAGTATATTAGATGAAGTAATTAGAGTTATTAGACAAAGTAAGAATAAATCTGATGCTAGAACTAATTTAGTAACAGAATTTAACTTTTCGGAAGAACAAGCAGAAGCAATTATTACTTTGCAATTATATAGATTAACTAATACAGATGTAACTTTATTGGAAGAAGAATTGAAAGATTTGGATACAAGAATTATGGCTTATAAAAAAATATTAGAAGATGAAGATGCTCTAAAATACATTATGAAAAAAGAAATGAAACAGATTAAAGATGAGTATGCTGTACCTAGAAAAACATTGATTGAAGATACAATTGAAGAAATAAAAATAGATACAGAAATGATGATACCAAAAGAGGATGTAGTTGTCTTAATAACGAAAGATGGTTATGTAAAAAGAACAAGTAAAAGAGGATATCTTGCTAATACAGAAGATCCATTATTAAAAGAAAATGATTATATTATAGGATTATATGAACTAAATACATTAGATACAGTATTAATATTCACATCATTGGGTAATTATCTATATATGCCAGTATACGAAATACCTGATATAAAATGGAAACAATTAGGTAAACATATAAGCAATATAATAAAAATTGAAGAACAAGAGGAAATAGTAAGTGTAATTCCAGTAACAGATTTTACTGCAAATAAAAATATTGTTATTGCTTCAAAACTAGGAATGATTAAAAAAACTAAACTAGAAGAATTTAAAGTAAGCAGATATTCTAAACCAATATCATGTATGAAATTAAAAGAAAATGATCTTGTAATAAAAGCAGAACTAGATAATTATAACGATATTATGATAAGTACAAACGAATGCTATAGCTTATGGTTTGATGTAAATGAAGTACCATTATCAGGAATAAAATCATCGGGAGTAAAAGCTATTTCATTAAAAAATGATTATGTAGTTTCAATGAATATATTTAATTATAAACTAGAATATGTATCAATATTTACAAATAAAGAAACTGCTAAAAGAGTAAAACTATTAGAGTTTGAAAAATCCACTAGAGCAAGAAGAGGATTGTTAATATTAAGAGAAATTAAAACTAATCCTCATAAGATAATAAAAGTATTTATAATAGATCAAAAATCTTATTTTGGATTAAAAAAAGAAAACAAAATAGAATTAATTAAAAATACAGAATTACCTATAACAGATAGATATAAAGCAGGATCAACTATTTCAAAAGATAAAATAATAGATATTTATGAAGTAACAGAATTAGTTTCAAAAAAGGATAATGAAAATCAAGAAGAAAATCAACAAGAACATGAAATAGAAAAAGAAACTTTAAACGTTCCAGTACAAATATCATTATTAGAAATAGATGATGAATTAAATAAAATAGAAGATATATTAAATAATTAAATAGAAACAATCACCTATAATATGCATATATATTAGTAGGTGGTTTTTTATGGGATTAGAAGCATTTAAGTTATTTGTTAAAGATAACCCAAAATTAGAAAATTATGTAAGAAATGGTGATATGTCATGGCAAAAGTTTTATGAGTTATATGATTTATATGGAACAAATAGTGATGTTTGGAATAAATATTTAGGGACAACAACAACTAGTATGTCTTCTTTTAAAGATATATTTGGAATATTTAAAAATATGGATATGGCTGAAATACAAAAAGGGATAGGATCAATACAAAAAGGAATAGGATATGTACAAGAATTTATTTCATCAAGAACAAATAGTAATAGAGAAGAACCAAAAAAAGAAGAATATGAACCAAGACCAATATATAAATATTTTGATGATTAATGAATATAGAAACACAATATAAAATAAGAAACAATCCAAATAATATAAGATATTTAAGAGAAAAATCATATTGGTATAAATACTTAAATAGAAATAAAATAAATATAAAAAAATTTGAAGAAGAAATGAAAATAACTTATAAAATTACACCAGAAGATAGAATGAAAAAGATGGCAGATGGTTTAGATTGGGTATCAAAGATAATGAATATTCTAAACTAAATAAGTCTATCTTTTTTTTTGTTTTTTTGATATAATTTCATTAGGATAGGTGATATGTATATGAATAAATTAAATAAACAACTAAATAAAAAAGGTTTTACATTAATTGAAGTTATAGCAGTAATAACATTTATTGCTATAATAGCAGTAATAGCAACACCAAATATAATAAGAATGATAGATGCTAATAAAAAAGAAATATTTGTATCAGATGCAAAAGAATTAATAAGTAAAACAAAGTATAAAAGTTTAGATAAATATAGTAGTTTGTATACAAGTTTTGGAAATAATTGTAGTGAAATAACTGCTAAGAATTTAGGAATAGATATAAATAAAGATGCAGATGGAAATATATATGATTTAGATAAAACAAAAGTAAAAGTATGTTTAAATTCAACAACAAGTAAATATGAATACTATGTTAAAACAGTATCATATGATGGGACAAATTATGGTAGGGGTGTTTATAATTTATTAGATGCAAATGGATATGTATCAGAAAGTAATGTAAATAAAAATAGTGTTATTCAAATAGAAGGAATAACAAATGCTTCATATACATTAACAGTAGATGTTAATGGTGGAA
>CAZCLV010000023.1:11372-11871 GCA_964499645.1 uncultured Mycoplasma sp. | reverse complement strand
GCTAAAAACTAAGCATAGTTAGTGTAATTGCACATAGAAACAGCATATGATGAAATTAAACATATAGCAGAACAAGGTGGAACATTTTTATTTATAGGTACTAAAAAACAAGCTAATGAAGCTATGAAAGAAAGTGCTGAAAGAACAGGAATGTATTATGTAATAGAAAGATGGTTAGGCGGTACATTAACAAACTTCAAGACTATTAGAAGTAGAATTAAGAGAATTGAAGAAATAGAAGAAATGGAAAAAGCCGGAACATTTGAATGTTAATCCTGACGAGGTAAAAGAAGATTCAAAATTCGTAGAAGATTTGGGTGCTGACTCACTTGACGTAGTTGAGCTCGTTATGGCGCTTGAAGAGAAATTTGACATTGAAATTCCAGACACTGATGCTGAAAAAATCGTCACTGTAAATGATGCTATGTCTTACATTGAAGCACACAAATAATTTTATAGTAAATATACAACCCGCTTTGCGGGTTCTCCCCATTCCCAC
>CAZCLV010000023.1:0-11362 GCA_964499645.1 uncultured Mycoplasma sp. | reverse complement strand
GGTGGAATTAGAGAAATGAAAAAAATTCCTAGTGCAATGATTATTGTTGATCCAAGACAAGAAGAAACTGCAATTAAAGAAGCAAGAAAATTAAAAATCCCAGTATTTGGAATAGTGGATACAAACTGTGATCCAGATATGGTTGATTTTGTTATTCCTGCTAATGATGATGCTGTAAGAAGTGTTAAATTAGTTATCGGAGTGCTTGCTAATGCAATAGCAGAAGTTAATGGAAAAGAATTAAATAATTATATTGCTCCTGAAGATGCTAAAAAAGAAGAAAAGAAAGAAAAACCTGCAAAAATTGAAAAAGAAGAAACAAAAGTAGTAGTAGAAGAAACTAAAGAAGAAATTAAAAAGGAAGAACCTAAAAAAGCACCAGTAAAAAAAGAAACAAAGAAAGAAACTAAAAATGTTAGTTTAGATGATAAAACTTTAACAGAATTAAAAGCACTTGCTAAAGATAAAAATGTTAAAGGCTATAGTACAATGAAAAAAGCTGAATTAATAGATGCTTTAAAATAAAAAGGAGGCTAAATGAATGTTTACAACTCAAGATGTAAAAGAATTAAGAGAAAAAACTGGAGCAGGAATGCTTGATTGCAAAAAAGCTTTAGATGAAACAAAAGGAAATATGGAAGAAGCAATTACTTGGCTTCGTGAAAAAGGTATTTCAAAAGCTGCAAAGAAAAGTGAAAGAATTGCTGCAGAAGGACTAACAAATATTATTGTTGATGGCAATAATGCTATAATTTTGGAAGTTAATTCAGAAACAGACTTTGTTGCAAAAAATGATGAATTTAAAAACTTTATTAACAAAATTGGCAATGCTTTAATAAATAGTAATGTAAATACTATGGAAGAAGCATTAAACATATTAGTTGATGGTGAAACTATAAGTGATTTAATAATTGCTATAACAGCAAAAATTGGAGAAAAGATTAGTTTTAGAAGATTTGAAAGAATTACAAAAACTGATAGTCAAGTATTTGGTGATTATATTCATATGGGTGGCAGAATAGCAGTATTATCATTATTAAGTGGTTCATCTGTTGAAACTGCAAAAGATGTTTCCATGCATGCATGTGCAATGAGACCATCATATATAAGAAGTACTGATATACCAAGTGAAGTACTTGAAAAAGAAAAAACAATTTTTAAAGAATTATCTATGAATGAAGGAAAATCAGCTGAAATAGCAGAAAAAATGGTTGAAGGAAGAATAAAAAAATATTTTAAAGAAATTTGTTTATTAGAACAACCATTTGTTAAAGATCCTAGCATTTCAGTAGAACAATTTGTAAAAAATAATAATGGAGAAGTTGTTAATGTAATTAGATACGAAGTAGGCGAAGGTATTGAAAAAAGAAATGAAAACTTTGCTGAAGAAGTACAAAAACAAATTAATGGGTAAGCAATTGCGAAAGTAATTGTTTTCTTTGCTTTTAAAATATACTTATAGTATAATGTAATTTATAAGGAGAGAGATAAATATGAACGTAGACTATATTAGTCTAACAAAAGAAAAAATGAATAAAGCTATTAGCAATATGGAAGAAAGATTTACGAATGTAAGAGCGGGTAGAGCAAATCCTAGTATGTTGGATAGCATAATGGTTTCATATTATGGAGCGCCAACTCCAATAAAGCAACTTGCTACTATATTTGTTCCAGAGGCAAGGCAATTAAATATTAAACCATTTGATAAATCAGTTCTTGGCGCAATAGAAAAAGCAATATATGAAGCAAACTTAGGAGTAACGCCAAATAATAATGGGGAAATGGTATTTATATCAATTCCACCTCTAACTGAAGAAAGAAGAAAAGAACTTGTAAAACAAGTAAAAGAATATGCTGAAGATGGTAGAATTGCAGTAAGAAATATCAGAAAAGATATGATTGATGAAGTAAAAGCATCTAAGTTACCAGAAGATCTAGAAAAGAGCACTATTGATAATGTTCAAGATATTGTAAATGATTACAACAAAAAAATTGAAGAATTATTAAAAGAAAAAGAAAAAGATTTAATGGAAATATAAAATGAGAGGGTTTAATGAAATATTTAAAGTATTATGAGAAGAATATAAAGAAATCAAAGAATAAGTACAATCTATGTAAGACAGGCATTATAATAAAAGAAATAGTATTATATGGTGGTATTCCACTAGCAATAGCAGGATTAACAAGTACTAGTCTTGAAAATGTATCTGTTGGTACTAAAGTAATGACTTCTGTTTTAACAGGAACAGCATCTTTATATTTTAGTAGTTCACTTGCATTACTTTTAGGAAATAGTAAAGCATCTCGTAATTGTAAAAGGTACAAAGAAGATATTGAATTGTGGAAAAAATTAAAAGAAGAATATGAATTAGAAAAATATCAAGAAACTGAAAGAACATTTACAAGTTTTTATTGTCAACCATTATTTACTGAACAAGAACTTGAAAAAATGAAAAGTTGTTGTGATTTAGATGATTCAGTTTCTACTTCAATTAAAAGAGTAAACTCATTAAAATAATGAGTTTTTTTGTGGAATAAAAAAAAATAAAATGCTAAAATAAAATTGGTGATAATATGAAGAAGACAGTAAAAGATTTTGATTTAGAAAATAAGACAGTAATTTTAAGATGTGATTTAAATGTTCCAATAAAAAAAGAAAAAATTGTTGATGATACAAGAATAATTGAAAGTATTGAAACAATAGATTATATATTAGATAAAGGAGCAAAGTTAATAATACTATCTCATTTAGGAAAAGTTAAAACTGAAGAAGATAAAAAAAATAATAGTTTAAAAATTGTATCAGATCGATTAAATAAATTATTATCTAATAAAGTAACTTTTGTTCCATATATCAATGATGAAAAAATAAAAGATGAAATAAATAAACTTGAATATGGAAAAGCTATTCTTTTAGAAAATACAAGATTTGAAGATATAAATGGTAAAAAAGAAAGTAATTGTGATATGAAACTTGCTAAATATTGGGCTTCACTTGGTGACATATTTATTAATGATGCTTTTGGAACTTTACATAGAAAACATGCTTCTAATTATGGAATATCTTCTTATATTGATTCAGGCATTGGCTTTCTAGTAGAAAAAGAAATGAAGGAGTTATCTAGATTAGATGATCCAAGAAGACCATTTTCAATTATTATGGGTGGTGCAAAAGTATCTGATAAAATAGAAATAATAAAAGGCTTAATAGATAAAGTGAACTATTTATATATAGGCGGTGCTATGGCATTTACTTTCCTAAAAGCAAGTGATATAAATGTAGGAAAAAGTTTAGTAGAAGAAGAAATGATAAATACATGTAAAGAGTTATTAACTAAATATGTTAATAAAATAATTTTACCAGTAGATTTCTTTGGTTCAAATGAATTTAATGATAAAAATAAAAAAGAATTATATTATATAACAGATATACCAAATGATTTTATTGGAATGGATATTGGAACACAAACAATAGATATGTTCAAAAATCAATTAGAGGGAACAAATACTTTATTTTGGAATGGACCACTAGGAGTATATGAATTTAATCAATATCAAAATGGTACTAAAGAAATATTAAACTTTGTATCTGAAAATATTGAAACAGTAATACTTGGTGGTGGGGATATAGTTAGTTGTTTAAATAATATGAAATACTCTAATAAAATAACATTTGCCTCAACTGGTGGAGGAGCAACATTAGAATACTTAGTTAATAAAAAATTACCAGGATTAGAAAATATTAAGGATATAAGTTGTCAATAATGTAAAGTTTTATGTTATCGACAAAATTAGATAAAAAAAGCCCTAGCATAAGGTCTTTTTTTGTACTATAATATAGTAGCGTGGTAGTACGAAGGGAGAATATATGGAAAAAATTAGAGTATTTTTGATTGATGACAATGTAGAACTTGTCAATATGATCAAAGAGTATTTTAGTAGTCGCGCAAATATTGAAGTAGTACTAGAAGCAAATGATGGAGAAGAAGGCATAAATCTTATTAAGAAAAATATTAATGATTTTGATTTAATAATATTAGATTTAATAATGCCAAAAAAAGATGGAATAGCAGTTTTAGAAGAAATGGAAAAATTAGGAATTGACAAAAAAGTAATTGTATTAACTTCTTATAATACGCAAGATATGATAAGAAAAGTATCTGAATATGGTGTCAATTACTTTATTCTAAAACCATTTGAATTATCTGAATTAGAAAAAAGAGTTTTGGAATTAAAGGATGATACTGATATAAATAATAAGTCATTAGATTTATATCATCATAATTTACAAATATCGATTACAAACATTCTCCATGAGTTAGGAGTTCCATCACATATTAAAGGTTATCAATATATTAGAGAAGGAATATCTATAATATATGAAAGACCAGATGTTATTGGTGGAATCACAAAAGAATTATATCCTGAAATAGCAGATAAATTTGATACAACAGTATCAAGAGTAGAAAGAGCAATAAGACATGCAATTGAAGTTTCATGGAATCGTGGTAGCTGGGATTTGATGGAAGAAATATTTGGACATAGCGTTGATATTGATAAGGCAAAACCAACTAATTCAGAGTTTATTGTAACAATAGCAGATAAATTAAGACTAGAGTTTAGAAAAGTAGCAGTTTAAAAGTTTCAAAATGAAACTTTTTTTTATTTTTAATAAAGAATTGACTTATTTTTTATCTTGTTTTATACTTTAAGTGATAATAAGTGTAAGGAGGATACATTTTATGGAACGAAAAATAATATCAGAACTAATAAAATGGCGTGCAGATAATCTTAAAAAGCCATTACTATTATATGGATTACCAGGATGTGGTAAAACATATACAGTATTAGAATTTGGAAAATCAGAATATAAGAACACAATATACTTTGATTGCTCAGGAAATCTTGAATTAAGCTATGTGTTTGAAAAGAATAACACACTAGAAAAGTTAATTAGAGGTTTATCTGCAATTTCGTTAGAAACAATTTTTCAAGAAGAAAGTTTAATAGTATTTGATAATATAAATGAAAAAACAATGAAAGCAGTAAAAAAACTATTTTCTGATACAAACTTATATCATGTTATCCTAATTAGTAATTCTGAAGACTTTGTTCAAAAAAACAAAGGAACCGAAATTATAATAAAAAGAATGAATCTAGTTAACTTTGAAGAATACTTAAAGTACATTGGAAAGGAACAGTTAGTAGAATTTATTGAAGATTCATTCAAAAATAATAAACCAATGCCATTTCACGCTTTAGCATATGAATGTTATAATGATTTTTTGTTAACTGGTGGTTATCCAGAAACAATAATGAAATTTAATGAGGAACAAAATTACAATTTATTAAGTTCATACCATGATAAAAATTTAAAATTACTAAAGAATAGATTTTTTGATTTAGATAATTTAATTGATATAAAAAGATGTAATGAAATTCTTGATAATATATCATTCCAATTATTAAAAGATAATAAAAAGTTTTTATATGGTTTAGTAAAACCAAATGGTAGAGCAAAAGATTATGGTAGAGCAATAGATTTTTTGGATAAAAATCATTTAATAATTAAAAGCAATAAAGTAGATAAAATAGCATCACCATTAAGTAAAATAAAAGATGATGATAGTTTTAAATTATATTTTTGTGATTCTGGTCTTTTGTATAAAAAAATGAATGTTAGCAGTAATAGATTATTAACTAATGACAAACTATTACATGTTTTATATGAAAACAATGTGATAGCAACTTTATCCCAAAATGGTTTTAACATTTATTATTATCATTCTGAAGGTAAGAGTGAGCTGGATTTAGTAATTCAAACAAGAACAGGAAAAATTATACCTATTGAAATGATTGATGAAGCAAATACAAAATCTAAGAGTTTATCTCTCACAATGTCAAAATATGAAGTACCAATGGCAATAAGGTTTACGACTGGTAACTTTGTTCAAAAAAAGACTATAAAATATATTCCCTATTATGCAGCATTTCTCATAACAGAAAGCATGTAATATGAAAAAGAAGGTAATATTAGCAATTTTAGATGGAGTTGGAGTAACAAATGAAAGTATAGGGAATGCTTTTAAGTTGGCAAAAACCCCAGTATTAGATCATTTAATTAATACTTATCCTCATTCTTTATTGAAAGCAAGTGGAGAAGCAGTAGGATTACCAAAAGGACAAATGGGAAATAGTGAAGTTGGTCATTTAACAATAGGATCTGGAAGAATAATAAATCAACCATTACAAAGAATAAATAAATCTATTGAAGACAAAAGCTTTTTTAAAAATAAAGAATTAGTTAGTGCCATTAAACATGCCAAAGAAAACAATTCAAAATTACATATTTTAGGACTTTTATCTGATGGAGGAGTACATTCTCACATTGATCATATAATTGCTTTAATTAAGATGGTAAAACTATATGATTTTAATAATTTATATATTCATGTATTTTTAGATGGAAGAGATACATTAAAAGATAATGCTTTAGATTATTTATTATATTTAAAAGCATATTTAAAGGCAGAAAAAATAGGTTCTATTGCAACAATATCAGGAAGATATTATGCAATGGATAGAGAAGAAGTATGGGAAAGAACAAAGAAAACTTATGATTGTATAGTAAATGGAAAAGGAAATGAAGAAACTGATTTTAATACATTAATAAAAAAATCATATAAAAAAGAAATCTTTGATGAGTTTATTAATCCCACTATAATTGATAAAAAAGGTTTAATTGAAGAAAACGATTCTTTAATTTTAGCAAACTTCCGCCCTGATCGTGCGACACAATTATTTTCTGCTTTAACAAATAATGATTTTGATAAATTTGAAACAATTAAATTTAAAAATATAAAATTAGTAACAATGATGCCAGTAGATAAAAAGGTTATCTGTAAAAATGCTTTTGAGCATAAAGAAATAACGCAAACATTGGGAGAGGTTTTATCAAATAATGACTATCGCGTTTTAAGAATAGCAGAAGTAAGCAAATATCCACATGTAACACATTTCTTTGATGGTGATAAAGATGTAGAATATAAAAATACTAAGAAAATTAAAGTGCCTAGAAGAGAAGTAGATACATATGATATGTACCCAGAAATGAGTTCAAAAGAAGTTACTAATTATATTGAAAAAGAAATAGATAATTTTGATTTTATAGTAGTAAATTATGCAAACGGAGACATGGTTGGGCATACAGGAAACTTAAGATCTGCTATTAAATCTATGGAATATTTAGATAGTTGTATGAAAAAACTCTATCGACTAGCATTAGATAAAAACATTCTATTAATACTAATAGCAGATCATGGAAATTGTGAAGAAATGTTAGATGATAAAGGCAACATATTAACAACACATACAACTAATCCAGTATATTTCGTTGTATGCGACGAGAAATATAGTGTAAAAAAAGGTGGACTAAGTAACATAGCACCATCAATATTAAACATTTTAAAGATAAAAATACCAGATGAGATGACAAAAGAGATAATAATAAAAGAAGATATTAAATAAAAAATAAATGTCTTCTTTTTTTGACAAAAAAAGCAAAAAATGTTATTATATAAGCCAATTTTAAAGGAGACATGAAAAATGACAAAAAATACTATATCTCACGAGTTTGACTTTTTAAATACTGAAGCGATGAAATATGAAAAACTTACAGAAAAAAAAGAAAGAGAGTTGTTAATTCGTATTTCCCAAGGAGATAAAAAGGCAAAAGAAATTTTAATACTTTCTTGTATTAGATATATAAAATATAAAGCAAGAAAATATATTGGAAAAGGAATTGATTATGAAGATTTACTTTCAATAGGAATACTTGGTCTGGAAAAAGCCATCAGCAATTTTGATTTAAGTTTTGGATGTAGGCTATTTACATATGCAACGCGATGGATTGAAGAAGAATTAAAAAGAGCAATAAGTAAACAGAGATATGGTACATATAATAATGCTGTTATTACGACTATAGTAAAAAAAGATGCAGCTATTAGAGAATATCAATCTTTATATAAAAAGAATCCATCTTTAAATGAAATATCAGAAGAAATAGGGGTTTCATCAGAAAAAATAAAAAATTTATATAAATATGAAAAAACTATGGTTTATCTTGATGAATGCTTTGATGAAGAAGATGGCAATGAAAGTTTATATAACATAATATATGATGAAAGACAAGAAAATGAATTATTAATGATAGAACAAGAAGAATTATTTAAACTACTAAAAGAACTTATAGAAGAGTTTTTAGACAATGATGATTTTACACCAAAAGAATTGCAAGTTATAAAAAGCTTATATGGATTAGATGACAATGAAAGAAAAAAAGCCAATGAAGTAGCAGAAGAAATGAATGTAACGAGCCAACGAATAAGTCAATTAAAATCAAGTTTTCTTGAAAAATCTAGAAAATCTGATAAAAAGCAAATGTTAATAAGAAAATTAAAAAAAATAGGATATGATGCAGATGAATAAAGAAATTTTATTACAAAAAAGTAATGAGGAATTGTTTGAAGATTTAGATAAAATAATTTTACCAAAAGTAAAGGACAATAAAATAGAATATTCTTTAATAAAAATATTGAAAAGTGAATTTAGACAAACAAATAATTTTGAATATGTAAATGTCCTTGATGATTATTTAGATTTAAGACAAATAAAAGTAATGTATCCAAAAGATGCCAAAGCATATAAAGAAGCAATGGAAGAAAATATAACTAATGCCATAAAACTTTATGAAATAGAAGTTAATTATACTGAAATAAAAACTCAACAAGAAATAGAAATGTTAGCAATTAAGCGTGATAATGGGGATTTAACTGCAAGGAATCAAATGATAGAAGCAAATTTAAGATTAGTGGGAGCAGAAGCAAAAAAATATTTAAATAAAGGCTTAACAAAAGATGAAATCATTCAAGAAGGTAATCTTGGATTAGTTTTTGCTGCTGATAATTATGAACGTGGTATAGGAAATTTTTCTACTTATGCGGTAAAATGTATAAATTATAGCATATTAGATGCTATACGAAGAAAAGCCCCCTTAATAAGAATACCTGATTATCTAGTTGATATAGTAAAAAGATTAAGAAAGTTTTTAAATGAAAACAATAATGAAAAATATTCTATTTCATATTTAGCAGAACACCTTGGAGAAACACAAAATAGTATTAGTAGAGCTTTAACAATTATGAAAACGCCTAATACTTTTACACCTTTAACAATGTGTGATGATGAGGGAAAAGAAAAGGAGTTAGCACTTGAAGATTCTACATCTCCAAAAATAACAGATGAAGTTGAAAGAAAAGTATTTATAGAAAATTTATATCAAATATTAGATGAACTCCCTTCTGATTTAAAATTTTTAATAATAAAAAGATATGGATTAAAAGGGAGCAAAGAATATACATATCAACAAATTGGAGACATGTTGGGAGTAAGCAACACAACAATTAAAAATAGGGAAACTAAAGCATTATCCAGAATAAGGGAGTCGGCAAATCTTAAAAAATTAGATGGATTTTTTGAAGAATAATTTATAGAAAAGGAAACAAAGGGTTTATACTTTGCTTTATGGTAAATAAAATGAAAAAATGGGAATCAAATAATGATGAACTTGGTTTAAATATGAGCCAGTTTATTAATGATCAAGTATTATATTCTGATGAAGAAATTAATAAGTTATTTAAGGAATATAGAGATGGTAGTGAAGAAGCATATGAAAAAATATTTAATGGTAATATTAAATTAGTAAGAAAAGTAGCAGCAAACAAAAAATATAATTTTGTTTCAATACCACTTTCAGATCGTTTTCAAATAGGATGTATTGGATTAATAAAAGCTATTAAGCTATTTGATGAAAATAAACAATTTAAATTCTCAACATACGCAACAATAGCAATAGATGGAACTATTAAAAGAGAACTAGGAAAACAGTTTGGAAATATAAAAATACCATATTCAATTAAACAATTAAGAGAAAAAGTTTTATTAGTAAGAGAAGAAACATATAAAAGTACAGGAAAAAGAATTACAATACCAGAAATAGCAGAAGAATTATCAATAAGTGAAGAACAATTAAAAGAACTTATATTATATCCATACAATATAAAATCACTTGATGAAAAGAACTCTAAAAATGAAGATGATGAAATATGTTTAATGAATATAATTTTTGATAAGGATGAAAATTTTGAAGATGAAGTAATTGAAAAAATTTTTAATGAACAACTAAAAGAAAGAATTTTAGAAGTACTAAGTACACCAGATGAAACTGATGATCATGTTACTGATAGAAGTATTCAAGTATTTAAAATGAGATATGGTTTTGAAACTGGCAAAATTATGTTACAAAAAGAAGTTGGAAAGGTGCTTGGAGTATCAAAACAATCAATTTTTGCACATGAGAAAAAATGTATAAATAAAATAAGAAGAGCATTACAAAAAGAAAACTACTATTAGAAAAATAAAAAGTAGTTTTTTTTAGAAAAAAAATATTAAAAAGTTAAATTTTTCCTTGATTTTCATATATTATTATGGTATTATTAGTCTGTTATGACTGCAAAGATGTGCAAGGTTGCTGATACACCAGGTTGAGTTGATTATTAAATACATCAGGTTATTTGCATGGAGCAAGTCTATACCAGATATAGGCGAAGGGAGGACAAAAATGTCAAATACAAAAGTTCGTGTTAGACTTCAATCTTATGACCACAGATTATTAGACAATGCAGCAAGCAAGATTGTTGATACTGTTAAAAGATCTGGAGGTACAGTAAGTGGACCAGTACCACTTCCAACAGATGTTGAAAAAATAACTATTTTAAGAGCTGTTCACAAATACAAAGATTCACGTGAACAATTCGAAACACGTACACACAAAAGATTAATTGATATTAAAAACCCAAATAAGGAAACTTTAGATGCATTAAAGCGTTTAGATTTACCAAGTGGTGTTGATATTCAAATTAAAGAATAATTAAAAAAATTAAATGGAGGAAATTATGAAAGGAATCTTAGGTAGAAAAATAGGAATGACTCAAGTGTTTTCAAAAGATGGAAAACTTGTTCCAGTTACTGTTATTGAAATTGAACCTAACATTGTTACACAAATTAAAAGTGCAGAAAATGATGGATATGAAGCAATTCAGTTAGCAACTAAAACAGTTAAAGAAAAATCATCTAATAAAGCTAGCATGGGCCATACAAAAAAAGCAAATACAACTCCTAAGCGCTTCTTAAAAGAAATTAGAGGAGTAGATACTAATAACTATTCATTAGGACAAGAAGTTAAAGCTGATTTATTTGAAGCAGGAGAAATTGTAGATGTAACAGGAATTAGTAAAGGAAAAGG
>CAZCLV010000022.1:10736-12061 GCA_964499645.1 uncultured Mycoplasma sp. | reverse complement strand
TTTGGAAAAAATAGATAATATTTTTTCCTTTAGGAGGATTTATGAAAAAAGATAAACAATTAAAAGTTATACCTTTAATACCGTCATTAAACCCAGATATGAATTTGATTGAATATATTGATCAATTAATCAAAATTGGTTTTAAAAAAATTATTATTATTAATGATGGTAGTAGCAAAAAATATGATAATATTTTCCAATTAATTGAAAATAAAAAAGAATGTATTTTGTTGAAACATGCAATTAATCAAGGTAAAGGACGTGCTTTAAAAACAGGATTTAATTATTATTTGAATAATTTTAGTGATTATGATGGAATAGTTACTGCAGATGCTGATGGTCAACATAGCGCAAAAGATACATTGAATATTGCAGAAATACTTTCAAAGAATCCTAACCATTTAGTATTAGGTACAAGAAATTTTAATGAAGAAATTGTACCATTTAAAAGTAAAGCAGGAAACAAAATAACTTCTGTTATATTTAGATTATTATATGGTAAAAAAATATCTGATACACAAACAGGATTAAGAGGCGTTGGGAATATGTTTATGAAAACATGTCTTAATCTAAGTGGTGAAAGATATGAGTATGAAATAAATATGTTGATCAGTGCTGTTAAAAATAAAGTAGTTATAGATGAACCATTTATTGAAACAATTTATCTAAATGATAATAAAGGATCACACTTTAATCCGGTAAAAGATTCAATAAAAATATATAAAGTTTTATTTCAAGAGTTTTTTAAATTTGTATTTTCTGGATTATTTTCATTTATAATAGATATACTTTTATTTAAACTATTTGTATCAACTATTTTCTTACCATTAAATAATACTTATTGCATTTTATTTGGGACAGTATTAGCAAGAATTATTTCCTCTTTAATAAATTATACATTAAATAAAAATGTCGTATTTAATAGTAATGGAAAAAATTTAATTATTAAGTATTATACACTATGTGTAATTCAAATGCTGATTTCAGGATTATTAGTCTCTCTATTATTTAATTTTGGATTATTTTCAAAAACAATCTGTAAAATAATTATCGATATTATTTTATTCTTTATAAGTTATAACATACAAAAAAATATTATTTTTAGAAAGTAGGTAATTATAATGGTTTATTTATTTCTTATATTTTTAATTATTATTTCCGGAAGTTCTTTTTTTGCAATAAAATTTAATAAAAAAATTGAAAATACTTTTATTATTTTTATACTAAGTATAATTTTTGTTTTATATATCTTTGGATTAATTGGTATATTAGAATATGGAGTATATTTTATAGAAATATTTGCAGTTTTTTCTTTAATATATAAT
>CAZCLV010000022.1:0-10636 GCA_964499645.1 uncultured Mycoplasma sp. | reverse complement strand
AGAATATGGAGTATATTTTATAGAAATATTTGCAGTTTTTTCTTTAATATATAATTATAATTGCTATTACTATGATTGCAATTATAATTGCTAAACTATCATGGAATTATAATATAAATTTAAATAATGCTAGAGTTTCTTTTTCTGGAAGCATTGATTTTAAAGAATTAATAAAGTTAATTACATTTCAAGATAATTCTTATAGGAGAACAGTATTAGCCAACTTTATTAGTGCTCTATGTGACAGAAATATAATTAATACTTTTATTAATTTAGATTGCATTAGATTAATTATTATTTCTCTTTTTATATCTCTTATAACACTATTTAAAAATAAAAAATTAAGGAAATATATTTATATTATATTTGGCGGTTTACTTACATATATAATAGGCCTTTTAATAATTTATTGTTTTAAATTTTCAGAATATGAAGCATTAAGATTGGATTCTTATGAGAGATATTTATCAATATATTTTATTGGATTATTCTTTATAATTTTAAATCTAATAATAAAGGAAAATGAAAAACTCATTTCTTATTTATTAATGTTAGTTTTATTATTTATACCCTATGAATATATCTATACAATAAAAACTTCTGTGGAACAAACTAATATTGTTCGTGAATCTTCAATAAATTCTGCTAATAAAATTAAATCTTTAATTGATAATGGAAAGATTTATGTAATTTCACAAGGATCTAATGGAAAAGAGTACTGGCCATTAAGATTTTCACTTAGACCAATTAATGCAGCTAATATGTGTTGTTGGAGTCTTGGAGAAAAATATTATGAAGGTGATATATGGACAAAAAATTATTCACCAAAACAATTTATTGATATTTTAAAAGAAGCAAATTATGATTATATATTTTTAAATGAAATTGATCAACAATTTCTTGATGGATACTCATCTTTGTTTAGCAATAAAAAAGAAATTAATAGCAATAATTTATACTTTATTAATTATGAAACAAATAAATTTGAAGTATTAAAATAGGAAGTGGGAAAGTGTTATGCTAAATATTATTCCATTATTAGTAATATCAAGTGGTAGTGTATTTTTTGCTACTTTCTTTAATAAAAAATATGAAGAAATATTACCTATAACAGTTTTATCAATAATCGTTTTATTATATTTCTCATACATTTTTAATATTTTAAATATAGGATTTTCGCTTATAATTATATTATCAATTTTATTATATGTTTTTTCATTTATACGAATGATTAAAAAGAAAATTTTTAGACAAACAATTAATAATATTTTTACTCCTGGTTTATTGTGTTTTTTAATAATTTTTATAATAATAACGATAATTACAAAAAATAGTTATGTTGGGTTGTGGGATGAATTAAGACTATGGGGAGCATATCCAAAATTATTATTTTATGATAGTTCAGTACAAATTACGAATGGAACAATGTTTTATGATACGATGAAATCTTATTTACCATCTATGCCTTTATTTCAATATTTTTGGATGAAATGTATTGGTACATTTGTTGAGTCATATTTATTTTTAAGTTATTCAGTTGTGTTTGTTTCATTATTCATGCCATTACTAAAAAAAATAACTTGGAGTAAATGGTGGAAAATCTTAATTATAATACCAATCGTAATATTAATACCATTAACATTTTATAATAGTGGATTTGATTCTGGATACTTTTATTCAACATTATATATTGATCCAATTTTAGGAATATTTTTTGGTGTTGCTATGTATCTTGCAATGTCAAATATATTTAAAGATAAATTAAAATATATATTCTTTATGCTAGTAATTGCCTCATTAACTTTATTTAAGGATAGTGGTATTTTATTTTCAATAATGTCTATAATTACAGCAGGGTTAAACTATTTAATATCAAAGAAAAATAAAATTGATAAACAATTTATAATAAAAATTATTATTCTACTCACTATACCAATTCTTCTTCTAATTAGTTGGAAAATATTTAAAACAAATTATGGGATTGTTAATTTATTAGCAAATCCAATAAATCTTAAATCAATTTTTTCATTTATATTTTCCCCAACTGAAGAACAATTTTTTGTATTTAAAAAATTTGTTAAATATATCTTAAGACAACCACTAATTACAACTAGATTATTAAATCCCGAAATTACTCATTTATTTTCATATTTGTTTTTTATGACATTTTACTTTGTTTTTGGATTGAAACTAATTCCGAAAATTGATAAGAAAAATAAAAAAAGTTTTATTATTACTACTACAATGATATTTGTTACAACAATTATTTTCACAATTTCTTTATTGTTTTTATCAGTACTTTCTTTCAATAATACAAGTAGCTTTCAAAGATATATTAATACCACTATGATTGGTGTATTGATATATTATGTTTTGATTATTTTGAAATATAATTTTTATAAAATAAATAAAAATTATATAAAAATCATTATTTTTATTGTTCTATCTTCTATAATCATTTTCCCTTTTTATAAGACAAATTTAAATCAAAGCAAATATGAAAAATATCAATTATCAATTATTGAGTCAAAAAAAATATTTGAAATAATAGATAATAAAAACAAAAGAACAAATATATTTATTTTTGGTAATAGCAAAGTTTCATCAAATTCATTATTGCATCATCAAATTTATTTTCGTTTAATTGATAAAAATATTTTTGTGAAGAACTTTTATACTGAAACTTATCCAGATAAAGATTTTTCAAGTTTTGATGAATTCAAAAAATATTTAATAGATAATAATTATCAATACATTTATGTTATGAATTACGAAGAATATGGATTTATAAATAATATTTCAAAAGAAACTAATTCTAAAATTGAAAATAATGATATAATAGAAATTGAAAATATTAATGGAAATGTTAAGTTTCAAAACATAAGTAAATAGGTAGGTGAAGTCATGAAAAAATTAGTTCAAATAAATACTGTGTGTAATGGTTCAACTGGTAAAATAATGTGTGATATTGCAAAAGAAGCAGAAAATCAAGGGTATAAAACATATTGTTTTTATGGTCGAGGTAATGCTTCAAAAGAAACTAATTGTATTAAAATTGGAAATAATATTGGTGCTTATTTTCATGTCTTTTTAACAAGAATTTTTGATAAACATGGTCATGGTTCATATTTTGCAACAAAAAAATTAGTTAAGCAAATAAAAAGCATTAATCCCGATGTAATTAATCTTCATAATTTACATGGTTATTATTTAAATATAGGAGTTTTATTTAAATATTTAAAAAACGATTATAATGGAAAAATCATTTGGACTTTTCATGATTGCTGGCCTTTTACAGGTCATTGTACACATTTTGTTAATGCTTCTTGTGATAAATGGCTTACTGAATGTAAAAAATGTCCTCAAAAGAAAGTATATCCAAAATCTATTTTATTTGATAATTCAAAAAGACAATATTTATATAAAAAACATTTATTTTCAGATATAAATAATTTAGAAATTGTTACTGCTTCTAATTGGATGAAAGATTTAATTAAACAATCATTCTTGAAAGATTATAAAGTAAATGTAATTTCTAATGGTATAAATATTGATATATTTAAATCAAATATAGATAAAAACATTTATAAAAAGTATAATATTCCTACTAATAAAAAAATAATTTTAGGAGTATCAAGCGTATGGAATATTCAAAAAGGTCTAGATATTTTTAAAAAATTATCTGCCATAATTGATAAGAATAAATATGTTATTGTGATGGTAGGATTAGAAAAAGAACAATTGAATGAACTAGATAACAACATTATAAAAATATTAAAGACTGATAATATTGAAGACTTAGTAAAAATATATAGTATTTCTGATGTATTTGTTAATCCTTCAATTGAAGAAAGTTTTTCACTTGTTACAGTCGAAGCACTTTCTTGTAATGTACCAATTATTGTGCCAAATACTACTGCTACACAAGAATTTGTTACAAAAGATAATGGATTAGTAGTAGAGCATAATTTAAGTTCTTATTATGAAGCAATCAAAGAAATAACTTCAAATAAATCAAAATATAAAAATGCCAATAAAAATATAGAAAAATATAAAAGAATTAATATGATAAATAATTACTTAAAATTATATGGAAGGAAATAACTTATGAAAACATTATATATTTCTTCATTGTGTTCTAATAAAAAATATAATGAAATATTTAAATTATCAAATGGTAATGTAAAACCTTCAATAAATAAATTTCATTTTGGAATTATCAAAGGTTTAAAAGAAAATGGTTATGATGATATAACTGTTTTATCTGGATTACCAATTAATAATAAAACTACTAAGAAATTATGGCTTAAATATGAAAAAGATAATGAAGATACTGTTGTTTATAAAAGTTTACCTTTTATAAATTTACCAATAATAAAACAATTATTTATTATTTTTTCTTTAATAATTTTAATAATTACTTGGAGTATAAAAAATAGAAAAACTAAAGAAAAAATAATAATTACAGATGCTTCATATGTAACAGTAAACTTTTTTGTAGTTATAATGAAAAAATTACTTAATTTAAAAACAATAACTATTGTGGCAGATGTATATGATTATATGTCATTAAAAGTAGAAAAAAATAAAAAAAGGGACTTATTAAAAAAGTTTTTGTGTAGAACAACTAACTATTGCTTTAAAAACTATGATGGATTTGTATTTTTAACTAAACAAATGAATAAGTTATTAAATATTAAAAATAAACCTTATGTAATAATGGAAGGTATTTTAAATACTGATGCTTATTTAAACACAAAAACAATTAAACCAACTAATAAGAATATTGTATATACTGGGTCATTTAATTCTAAATTTGGTATTAAGGAACTTGTGGATGATTTTATAAAAATAAAAGATAAAAATATTGAACTTCATTTATATGGACATGGTGATTTAGAAAAATATCTTATAGAAAAATCAAAGAAAGATTCTAGAATTAAAATATTTAAACCTGTTAGTCAAAAAGAAATTATTAAAATTCAACAACAAGCCTATATTTTAATTAATCCTAGAAGTAATGAGGGTGAATACACTAAATATTCTTTTCCATCTAAAACGATGGAGTATTTAGCGTCAGGAAGACCTGTTTTAATGTATAAATTGCCTGGAGTAGGAGAAGAATACTATAATTATGTTTATGAGATTAAAAAGGGCATTAAAAGTTCTTTAGAAGACCTATTAAAAAAATCTGATTCTGAATTAAATGAAAGAGGAAAACTAGGAAAAGATTTTGTAATTAAAAATAAAAATACAAAATCACAAACTAAAAAAATATTAGATTTAATAAAAACTATTTTTACAATTGATAATAATAAAAAAATAAAACCTAATAGTAAAGCTTTAAATATATATTTATCTTTCTTATTGATAATTTACATTTTTTTAAGTAGAAATACTTTATATTCTACTTTAGATTTTGGGATTAGAAAAGCATTAATAATTCAGGTATTTGTTTCTTTACCAATGATAATTATTTATTTAATAAGAATAATTAAAAATAATATTAATAAAAGAAACTTATTAATATTTGGAATATTTATTATTTTATTATTATTTTCAATAATAGTAAAAAAAGAATTTGAATTCTTATACTTATCATTATTAGTATATTTAATACTAGCATTTATTTTTTCTCAATTAATTGAGTTTAAATATTTTTGTAAAACATTTGTAAAAATAGTTATTTATTTATGTATTACTTCATTAATTTGTGAATATGTAATTTTACAAGGAATTATTAAACTAAATTTATTTGACTTTTTTGAAAAAAGTGTATTATTTGTTGAAAATTCTGTTGGAACTCCGTTTTTAAAACTAGGGGTTTCATATGTAGTATATAGTGATCATTATATTAGAAACTTTTCTATATTTACTGAACCAGCTTATTTTCAATTTTATTTAATTTTTGCTCTTATTATTGTTTTCTTTTTACAAAAAGGAAAATATAAAAATTATAAAATTGCTTTAATATTAATTGCAATATTATCAACTTTTTCAACTTCAGCATTCTTATCATTAATATTTATTATTCCTTTCTTTTTCTATGAAATATATAATGTAAGATATGCTATATGGGGATTAATCAGATATGGTCTACCACTTATATTTATTTTACTTTATTGTTTATATAAAAATAGCAATATGTTTAAATATTATCTAGATGGAGCAGTTAGTAAATTGTTTACAAATAATGAGTCAATTAGTACAAGAAATAAATCATTTAATATTACATTAACTAAGTTTTTAGAAAGTCCAATTATAGGTAATTCAGTTGCATATTTTGATCAATATAATATTTGTAATACTTTACCAGCATTTTTTGCTACATATGGTATATTTCCAGGATTATTTTTTATATATTATATTTTAAAATGCTCATTTCGTTTTGATACAAGAAAGTTTGCCTATTTAGCAGTATTTATAATGATTTTAGTTTCATCTAATCTTCATACATTTAATTATGTACTATCATTTTGGATATTAATATTTTGTGGTATAATGAAAAAAGAAGAGGTGAAGTAATGAAAGTATTATGGATTGTAAATACAATATTTCCTTATCCAGCTCAACAATTAAATATGAAACAAAGTGTTTTTGGTGGTTGGCTTAATTCTTTATTTGAAGGTTTAAATAAAGAAAAAGATATTAAACTTTCTATTGCTACTGTTTATAATGGAAAACAATTGTTAAAGTTTAATGATGGTAAAGTTATTTATTATTTATTACCATGTAAAAATAATAATAAATATAATTCTAAATTAGAAGAGTATTGGAAACAAATTAATGACGAATTTAAACCAGACTTAGTTCATATTCATGGTACTGAATATTGTCATAGTTTAGCTTTTATAAATGCTTGTCCTAATGTAAAAACTGTTACTTCAATTCAAGGATTAGTTTCTTCCTATCAAAATGTATATAATGCAAATATACAAGATAGCGAATTTAAAAAATATATTACTTTAAGGGATCTATATAAACAGTCATCTTTAAAAAAATGTCGAAGAGAATTCTTTAGAAAAGGATTAATTGAAAAAGAAATATTAAGTAAAACTAATTGTGTAATTGGAAGAACCACTTGGGATTATGCTAATACTTTTGCAATTACTGATATAAATAAATATAAACTTTGCAATGAAAGTTTAAGAGATTCTTTTTATAAAGAAACTTGGAATGAAAAAGATTTTAATAAACATACTATATATATTAGTCAAGCTTCTTATCCAATTAAAGGTTTTCATATTTTTTTAGAATCATTAAAAATTTTAAAGGATAAATATCCTGACATTAAAGTTTATGTGGCTGGTAATAATATTACTAATAATAAAACTTTAAAAAATAAATTAAAAATGACAGGATATGGTAAGTATTTAAATTCATTAATTAAAAAATATAATTTAAAAGAGAATATAATTTTTACTGGTTTATTAGCTGAAAATGAAGTTGCAAAATATTTAAAAAATATAAATGTATTTGTTCAAGCTTCTTCTATTGAAAACAGTCCTAATTCACTTGGAGAAGCTATGCTTATGGGAGTTCCTTGTGTTGCATCAAATGTTGGTGGAACAAGTGATATGATGATTGATAAACAAGAAGGATTATTATTTCCTTTTCCTGATGCTGAATTAATGGCATATTATGTAAGTATACTATTTGATGATTCTAATTTATGTAAAAAAATAAGTCATAATGCCAAAAAACATGCTTTAAAGACTCATGATAGAAAAAACAATAGTCAACAAATGATAAAAATATATAAAAGCACTTTAAATCAATCAAAATGATTGATTTTTTATTGGTAATTTTTTGTTACAATAATTTTACATATTTATATCATAATAATAATGTAGTTTGTTAGGAGTTGATAAAATGTTTTTTAAAAAATTTTTTCACAAACTACAAATTTTCTTATTTCTTATCTCTATTTTTAGTATACCAATAACTATCTCTGCTTATTCATCAAAAGTAATACTTGGTGGTGAAAATATAGGCATAGAAATCAAATCAGAAGGAGTTTTAGTTGTAGGATTTTATAATGTCAATGGAAAATCACCTGGTAAAGATGCAGGAATCAAACTAGGAGATAGAATTATTAAGGTAGATGATACCGTTATTAATGAGATAACTGATCTATCTAACTCAGTAAAAGATAATTCTTCAGTTTTAAACATTACCTACATTAGAAACAATGAAACCTATACCTCAGTTCTAAATTTATATATGGATGAAAATAATGTATATAAGACAGGTTTATATGTCAAAGATTCTATAATTGGAATTGGTACTTTAACATTTATTGATCCAAATTCAATGAACTTTGGAGCATTAGGACACGAAATTATTGAAAAAACAACAGGACAAAAATTTGAAATAAAAAATGGTTCTATATTTAAGTCAAGTATCACTGGGGTAGAAAAAGCTACAAGAAATAGTCCTGGAGAAAAAAATGCTAATTACTTTATTAATGATAGTTATGGAATAATAAGTAAAAATGAAATAACTGGAATTTTTGGTAAATATACAAAGGACATTAGTAAAGATAATTTAATTGAAGTAGCTACTAATGAAGAAATTTCTTTAGGAGAGGCATATATTAAAACAGTAATTAATAAAGATACAAAAGAATTATTTAAAATAAACATTATTCAAATTTTTAATAACAATAATACAAAAAATATTTTATTTGAAGTTATTGATAAAACATTATTAGAAAAAACAAATGGAATCATACAAGGAATGAGTGGCTCTCCAATTATACAAAACAATAAATTAATTGGAGCAGTTACACATGTATTAAGTGATGATTCTACTAAAGGCTATGGTATATTTATAAGTAATATGTTGAAAGAAATAGAAAATTAGGGGGACATTTATTTGTCCCTTTTGTTTACACTAATTATTTACAAAAAATAATTTTAATGATAATATTATGATAGGTGATTGTATATGAGCAATACAGAAAATACAAGTTCAGGAATAAAAAGTGATGAATATCTTTATATAAGTAAAATGGATCGTTCAACAAAACTTAAGTATATTGAAGATATTCAAACAATTATAGATAAAATTAAGAGTGAAGATACACTTGAGTTTGAAGCGTATCCATTATTTTGTAATTTAAAAAATCCATCTTTTGAAATTGAAAAGAAAAATAGTAATAAACCAAATGTACCTTGTCTTGAAGATGATATTGCTAAATTATCTGAAATGAAAAATTACAAATTAATATATAAAATACGTCTAGATCTTATTGCTGAACAAGTTGATAGCAGAAAAAAAAGGCCTAGTGAGATTATTGATGATAGAAAAGAAGTCTTTAGATCATTAAATGATTGTGCTTATGATTATTTTATTTCTTTAATAAATAAACATGTAATTCCAAGAAATACTAGAATTGATAGATTAAATACTTTAATTCAAATACTATTTAATAAAGATGAAGAAAAAGAAAATGATTTAGCAAATAAGTTCCTTAGAGCATTAAAAAATGAGTTAGTAGAACCACCAGAAAACGAAATTAAAAATATACAAGCAAAATTTAAATATGAGGAAATACAGCATGCTATATATGACAAAAGAGAAGGCCAAGATATTAAAACAGCTCGTACCACAAAACACTCTCTTCAAACTGAGCCATTGGAAAGCAAAAAAAATATCTATGAAAGTTTCTCTTTAAAAAATCCTTACGAAATATTTGAAAATATTAATATAGTTAATTTAATTAATTATGGACCTGAAGAACTATATAAAACAATAAAAGAAAAAGTAAAAGCATTAGAAGAACAAGCAAAAAGTAGAAGTTAATCTACTTTTTATTTTGTTCTAAAAAATAACCATTTCTAACATATTTACTTTCATTAATAACCATAAATGCATCTTTATCATTTTCTTTTAATAATCTATTAAATTTATTATAACTAAAACTGTTCATTTCAATAAATAACATATATTTTTTATTTTCTTTTTCCTTTCCTAATACTTCAATTGCTGTAACTGCATATCCATTTTCACGAAGTATTTGTCCTATTTTTGGATAATTAGTAGTAATTATTTGAATAGAAAGAATTTCTTTAATATATTTATCAGAAATATACATTCCAATATAAGTTCCAGTAGCAAAACCACCTGCATAACTAATTGCTATCCATATACTTTTTATATCTGTATTTAAAGCTTCTCTTACAATTAAAAACCATATCAAAACTTCAAAAAAACCAATCAATGTTGCAATAAATGTTTTACCTTTAACCATTAACATAGTACGAAATGTTCCCAATGAAACATCTAAAATTCTTACAAAAAATATTTTTATACATAAAAGAAATATTGTCATATATTTTCACCATTATTATTATGTATAAAAATAAAAAAAATACAAATATTTTTGTATTCTTTTATAAAAAATAAATTAATACTCCTGCTAACATAGAAGCAATCATAATTACTGTAAGTATTATTACCACAGCTTTTTGTAATTTTTTATTCATTTTTATCACCTTAATAAATTATACCAAAAAATAAAATAAATGTCTAATTAAATATTTCATAGTTTATATTTAAAATTATATTATTAAGTAGGTGATATTATGAAAATGAACTTAAAAAAATATAAAAATATAAAAATTAATTTAAA
>CAZCLV010000021.1:0-12464 GCA_964499645.1 uncultured Mycoplasma sp. | reverse complement strand
TATAAATTAAAATGAACAAATAATAAAACGTTCATTTTTTTGTCAGGAAATCGACTAGGAAAAAATCAGGAATGAGCGTCAAAAATAAATTAGGAAATAATCAGGAATTGAAAAATCAAAAAAATCAAAAATATTCAAAACTCTGCAAACCCTTATAAAACCTAGAAAAGTGACTAAAAAAATCTTTTTTTAATCAGGAAATCTTCAGAAAATAATCAGGAATAAATCAGGAATAAATCAGGAAAAAATCGGGAATAAATCAGGAATAGACTTTCGTTCATAGTTGTGATATGATGTTTTTGCCAATGGGGAGCAGTTCAAATAAGGATACACTATGGCACCATAAGAATTTAACTCGAACTGCTTTTATGCATAAAATAAGGGCTTTGCGAGTTTTTTAATGCATTAAAAAATTCAATACTAAAAATAGAAAGTTAATAAAATAAAAAAATTAATAAACTATAGAAAGTACTGACTGAAAAAAACTGGAAAACTAAAAACCTTATAACTAAAGGAAAAAATTAAAAACAAACCATTTTTTGCCTGAAAAAAGCCAGTATAATTACCGGTATAAAAACCAAAAAAAACCAGCACTTGACTTGACCAGTGGGGAAACTCTCTTAAAAGCAGTTCAGATAAGAGAGTATAAAGGCACCATTAGATAATTACTTGTACTATTGTGCAAGTTTTTTTGTGTTGTGATATAATAAAATTAGCAGATAATTAGTAATTTGTTGAATTGAAAATATAATTTAAACAAATGTTAAAATAACAGAATTTCACTAGCATGTTAAAACACATTGCTTGTAGCAATGGGAAGCTTGTCATACAATGTAATTAACGAAAGGAAATATTTTAAATGTTAAAAGATAATTTGAAAATGTTAAGAAAAAACAAAGGACTTTCACAAGAAGAATTAAGTGTTAAATTAAATGTTGTAAGACAAACTGTATCAAAATGGGAGCAGGGATTATCTGTTCCAGATGCTGAATTGCTTATATCCATATCAGAGGTGTTTGATATACCTGTTAGCACAATTCTTGGAGAAAACATTGATGAAAAAGAAAAAAATGATTTGAAAGTAATATCAGAAAAATTAGAAATTATAAATGAACAATTATCTATGAAGCAAAAACAAAAAAGGAAAAGAACGATTAACTTATTAATAATTATGGATGTTTGTGTTATATTACTTTTTATATTATTAACTGTTTTAGGTAGTCCCTATCAAACTTGGGACTACAGTGATCCTGAATGGACAGTAGTTGGAACATTATGGCATTCATTTGAATGGATATTCTTTAAAGCTGCACCAATCGCAGTTATAGTGATTACTTTAATACTAGGAATAATATTTGTAAAAAGAAATAAATAACTAATCAAACAATTTATGAATCAAAATGAACAATAATAAAGTGTCTACTTTTACTTGACTACTTTAAAAACGTTCATTTTTTTGTCAGGAAATTGACTAGGAAAAAATCGGGAATAGACTTTCGTTCATAGTTGTGATATGATGTTTTTGCCAATGGGGAGCAGTTCAAATAAGCATACACTATGGCATCATTAGTTAATTAATTGTACATTTGTGCAGTCTTTTTTGTTTGTATGGTATAATTGAATTACATGGTAAATTCTTAAAAATTTAAAAAACTTAAATTAATAATATACTTAACATGAAGGAGGTTAATTTCATGAAACTAATATTGTGCGGTGGAGGTTCTGGTGATCAAAACAAGTTTGCTAATTCTAAATTAGATGAAATAATAAATTACGATAAACCATTGTTGTATATTCCACTTGCCATGAGTGAAAATGAGCATCCCAATTATGATGATTGCTATGAATGGATAAAGAATGAACTAAAAAGTGTCCGTGTTCCATATATAGATATGGTAAGAAACTTTGAACAATTAAATGAGTTTGATTTTAATGATTATTCAGCTATATTTATAGGTGGTGGAAATACATATAAATTACTAAAAGGACTTAAAGATAATGGTATTTTTCAAAAAATATTAAATTTTATAAAAAATGAAGGAATCATTATTGGTGGAAGCGCTGGGGCAGTTATTTTTGGTAAAGACATCAATATTATTGCTAGTATGGATCAAAATGATGTTATGCTTGAGGATACTAAAGGATTTGATTGTATAGAAGGCATATCAATTTTTCCCCATTATATAAACTATAGTAGCAAACTTAATCAAGAAGAAAACGAGAAAAGAATTCAAACATTTACTAATGCTATTAAAGACTTTTCATTAAAAAATGGTAAAGTTATTGCATTACCAGAAGAAGATGCTATATTTATTAATGATAGTAGATATGAAATATTAGGCAGTGAACCATTTTATATTTGTGAAAAAGGTAAAATGATAAAACATGAACTAAATAGTGAACAAATAAAAAAATAATAGATTATACTTTTTAGCTATTATGCATATTTTATAAGAACTGAGTGAAGAAATTCAGAAAAAATTTAGTATAAAAACTAGTACATATTAGTGAATAGTTATATTAATATGTTAAATAAATACAAAATACTTTAAAAATGAAAAAAGGATATGTTAGAATAACATTATAAATAAGGAGAGTTTTAAATGCAAAAAGAAATATTAGATATAATATCAATGTCATGGTCAAAAGAGACTTGCTATCCAACATTACAAGATAAATGGAGTGAATCCAATCCCAGCTTAGGTCAATGTGCTATAACCTCACTTGTTGTTAATGATTATTGTGGTGGAAAAATAATGAGATGTATGGTTGATGGTATTAGTCATTATTATAATTTGATTAATGATCAAGTATTTGATTTAACTTCATCACAATTTATGGGAATAATGCCAGAGTATAATAAAGGTGAAGAAAGAAGTAGAGAATGCTTATTATCTAATGATGATACCAAAAAAAGATATAAACATTTACTAATGAATACAAAAGATAACTTTTTAAAGTATGGAACTACAAATTACAAATTAAGAAATGAAAATAATGACGAGTATATATCAAAAATACCAGGTACACTTGGAGGAAACAAAAAGTTAAAAATATATGGAAAACTGGATTGCTCGAGTGCATTAAATTGGATTCAAAAAGGATATTATATTGATAACAGAGTATTTTTTTCGAATGAAGAAATAGCAATCGAAGCTGGATATAGACCTTGCAGTAGATGTATGAAAAAAGAATATAAAATATGGAAGCAAAGATAATACTTTTAATGACTAGAATATTAGTCATTTTTATTTACAAATACTATCAATTTTAATGTAACTACTCAATATTTATTTATAATTTATAATTACTTATGATATAATTAACATGGCGTAATATAAAAATACTAATTATTTGTAGTAAAAAATTATATATGGTGATTTATCAAAAATATTATAAGATAATTATGTAATATAGTTAATAAGAAAGGACATAATATGAATATTATTATAAGAAAAGCACAAGAAACAGATGCAGAAGGTATTGTATATGTAAATACAAATACATGGGTAACAACATATAAAGAAATTGTTCCTGATTCAGTAATCAGAAATAGAATTAATTCTATGGGTGATAGAATGATAGAAGTTGCAAAGAATATAAAAGAAAAAGATAATATGTATGTTGCTGTTAATGGAGATAAAGTAATTGGAGTTATGTCATATGGAATATCAAGAAATGAAGAATATTCAAAATGTGGAGAAATCTATTCTCATTACGTATTAAGAGATTATCAAGGATTAGGGCTAGGTACTAAACTATTTAAAATTGGAATAAATACAATGCTAGATAATGGTATAAACGAAATGATTATAAATGTTTTAGACAAAAATAAAAATATTAAATTTTATGAAAAATTTGGTGGTAAAAACGTAGGAACACAAGCATTTGATTATGAAGGAGATACTCTAAAAAATAATATTATATATTTTTCTAATATAAAAACAATTGTTAATAGATAGGAAATATATATATGAGTTTAATTACTATAGATAATAATGAAAAATTTTTAAGACAAATTTCAAAATGTGTAGATTTTCATGACCAAGAGTTAACAAAAAATATAAATATATTAGAAAAATATTGTTTAGAAAATGAAGTTTACGCTATGGCGAGTGTTCAACTTGGTATACCTAAAAGACTTATTTACATAAAAAATACTAATCTAAAAAAAATAAAAAATAAAACTCATAATGAAAAAATAGTTTTAATTAATCCAGTAATTTTAAAAAAAGAAGGATTAACAAAATATTGGGAAGCATGTGCTAGTTGTGGAGATAACATGGGTTTAGTGGAAAGACCATATAAAGTAATAATTAATTATTATGATCTTAATAGTAAAAAACATATTAAAACTTTTAAAGGATTTAGAGCAACTGTTTTTTCTCATGAATATGATCACTTGTTTGGTATTCTTCATATGGATAGAGCATTAGAATTAAAAGTAATGACCATCAAAGAAAGAGAGAAATATAGAAAAACTCATGGCTATGAAATAATATCAACTACCGGAAATTTTAATAAATACTAAAAAAACAATATTAATTAAATATTGTTTTTAAATGTTATATAATCTAAATAAGCTTCTTCATCTAAAGAAGTATTTAAAGGTTTAAATTTAAATTTTGGTTTTTTACTTTTTATTATTCTTCTTAAAATATATTCTAAAAACTCTGGATTTCTTGCTAAAATAGGGCCTAGTATATAAGTACCATAAAAGTGCTTTTTATAAATTCCATAACCATCTAGTTTATTATTCTTTTTATCGTAAATATCACCTTGATTATTCATAAATCCAATTATTTTATCTGTTAAGAAACTTGCATTTGCTACAACTTCTTTTACATTCCTTTTTTCACATTCTTTAGCATAATAACTAAATAAACTTAAACAATCATAAGTATTTTTTTGTTTATCAATAAAATACTTACCAAATAATTCTATTGCATTTCCAGTTATTAAGAAAAACTTATTTTTTTGATAATAATCTTTGATTTGTTCCTTATATTTTAATAAATCATTTAAAACAATACTTTTATTATTTTCAGTACCACTTCCAATATAAATTAAATCTAATTCATTAAAATTAATTTCATCATCAATAGATAACTTTCTAATTTCTACATCAACTTTTTGATTTTTTAATTGATATTCTAAAACTTTAATATTTCCATTTTCTCCATATAAATTCATTAAATCATAATATAAATGTCCAATTATTACTTTCATTAGTCTTCCTCCAATATTTCATTAAATGGTTCAATATAATCAAAATTTAAGATTGCATATATATTTCCTTTACAATTTCTTATTTCTTGTTTTGCATCATATAAGTCATAATAAGTAACAATTTTATCTTCTTCAATACCAGCATATTTTAATCTCGTAGCAATATCATATTTTTGAGGTCCAGTACAAATAAATTTATCAACTTTATTATTTTTTAATAATTCAAAATCAATATCATACAACCAAGATAAATCATCAAAGTTATATCTTCTTGATATTTCTTTCCATCCAATCACTACTGTTTTTAAATCATCCTTTCTAGTTGTAAATAAAATAGATTGATTATATGTAGTAGCATTCTCTGCTTTATTATTTAATACATAAACTTTTTTATTATTAAATTCATAATTATCATATAGTTTAATATTATTATTCATTTTAGATATGCTTTTAGCAATATCTTTTTCTTTTTCTTTTAAAAGTGCTAAAACAGTAAAAGCAGCAACAGTATTATATAAATTAAATAATAAATCGTTTTTTATATCAATTTTAAATTCATTATTTATAGTAATATTTTCTTTTATATAATCACAATCAGTAATGGTATATAAATTTTTTGGTTTTTTAAAATCACACTTTGAACAACTATAATCACCTAAATGTTCAACATGATAATAACTATAATTAAGTATAGCATTACATTTAGGACAACGATAAATATTTAAACTATTAAATTTATTTTCTTCATAAGAATATTTTAATTTATTTATTCCATAATAAGTAATGTTAAATTCTTTTTCTAGATTAAATTTTTGTAAATATGGATCATCAGAATTCATTACTAAATTAATAGTAGGATTCAAAGATTTTCTTAATTCTTCATATATAAAATCAAAATGTCTTTGTCTAGGTGGTTGATCTCTTGTAATATTAGTAATAACTACATAATTTGGATTTATATATGGAAAAATATATTTTGCATATCTTTCATCAACTTCAAAAACACACATATCTTTATTAACAGTCCCTTTAAAGTTACAATTTTCTAGAAGAGTAGTAATAACAGCACTTCTTTCATTTGAACCTTTGTCATTATACGCTACAGTAAAACCTAAATCTCTGTATGTTTCAGCAATAATTTTAGATGTTGATCCTTTTCCAGAGGAACCAGTAACACAAATAACTTTATCAGGCAAATTAAAATCTTTTAAAATATTTTTATTTAGTTTAAAAGCAATAGTTCCCGGGAAAGAACTACCTCTTTTTAATATTTTTAACATGAATAATGCTAATTTACCTATAAAAATACTAACAAATTTTCTTAATTTTCTCATAAATTCACCTTCCTAAAAAAGTATATCATAAAATTGTAAAAATGTTTTAGAAAACAAACAAAAAAATTTAAAAATTTAATACTAATATATTAAAAACACTTTATAAAAATGATTTAGTATGATAAAATTATAATAGTAGGTGAGGTTTATGAAAAAGGAAACAATTTATTTAATTTCAGCTATAGCAGTAGGAATAATATTTGTTATTATTTTTATTGTGCTTATAAAGAAAAGAAAAATATATAAGATACAAAAACAGTTACAAGATTTAGAAAGACAAAAAAACTTAATAGTATCTACTCCCATAATGTTAGAATTAGAAAAAATTAAAGTAATTGTTAAAAATGATAAACTTGAAGAAAAATATGAGGAATGGAAACAAAGATATAAAGTATTGAAGGAAACAAAGTTTAAAATAATTAATGATATGCTTTTAGATTGTGATGAATTTATTGATAATAAAGAAATGAAAGAAGCAAAAGAAAGCATACTAAATGTTGAAATGGAAATATATAAAATAAGAGTAACAACAGATAATTTACTTGATGAAATAAGAGAAGTAACAATGAGTGAAGAAAGAAATAGAGCAATTGTTACAAAACTAAAAAGTAAGTTTAGAGATTTAGAAAGAACATTAAATGCTAATCCAAAATCTTATGGAGATATTTATAAATATATTGAATTGCAACTAGAAAACATTGAAAAAAGATTTACTGACTTTGAAGGCGTTATGGAAAACAACGATTATAGCGAAGTTGTTGGTATTGTAAAAGTACTTGATGAAATGATAGCACATATAGCAATAGTAATAGAAGAAGTACCTGATTTAATTCTATTAACAGATAAAATTCTTCCAGAAAGAATAAAAGAAGTAAAAGATAATTATGAAAAACTTACATTGAAAAATTACCCATTAGGATATTTAAATGTAGAACATAATGTAGAACAAATTAATAAAAAAATAAAAGAAATAGTAGATAGAGTAAAAATTCTTAATCTTGAAGACAGCATGTTTGAATTAAAAACATTTTTAGATTATTTTGATAACTTACTTAATGATTTTGAGATAGAAAAAAGAAGTAAAAAAGTATTTGATGAAACGGCACAAAGTTTTAAGACTAAACTATTAAGTTTAAATGATACTGTAAATAGTATTTATGAACAGCTTGATGATATTAAAAAAATGTATAACTTATCTACTGATGACTTAACAGACTTAGAATTAGTTAATGCTAAAGTATATGATTTGAATAATGAATTTAACACTTTAATAGGAGATTTAAAAAAGAAAAAAGAGCCATATTCTGTACTTAGAAATATTATTGAAAAATTATCTAATGATATACAAAGTACACAAGATGAACTTGATACTAGCCTACAATCATTAGGAAGTATGCATGATGATGAATTGCGTGCAAGAGAACAATTAGAAGAATTAATACAATTACAGAGAAAATGTAAAGCTAAAACTCATAATTTAAACTTGCCACTTCTTAGTAATGATTATTTTGTTGAATTATCAGAAGCAAATGAAGCTATTTTTGAAATAATTAAAGAATTAAAGAAAACTCCAATAACAATAAAAACATTAAATATTAGAGTAGATACAGCAAGAGACTTATCATTAAAACTATATAATACTACAAATGAACTTGTTAAAAGTGCAAAATTAAGTGAAATGATTATTACATATGGAAATAGATATCGCCCATTAAATAAAGATATTGAAAATGGACTTAATTATGCTTCTCAACTATTTTTTAAAGGAAATTATAAGAAATCATTAGAGACATCTATTAATTCAATTAAAATAGTAGAACCTGATATTTATAAGAAAATGCTAAATATATATAAAACAGAGAACTAAAAGACGATTATGTGATACTAACTCCATTTGGGAAGTATTATTAACCGTCTTTTTCATTTGAATTTAATATATATTTATAAATAATATGATTATTTACAATTGTAAACTCTCCTTCTTGTTTAGAAACAATTTCATAAAAGTTAATAGGTATGTGTAAATCATTTTCAATATCTATTAAATCATAAAAGTTTTTTACTTCAACAACGTCTTTACCATTTTCATTAATTTTTTGTTTTACTTCAACAATAATAGTATCAAATTCATTAAATATTCTTTTTAGTCTTTTTTGATATCTAGACTTTGTTTTAGATCTTTTAATAGATCTAATAACAATAATAATAGAACTTATAAATATTAAACTACTTCCAATAATTGTTTTTAAATAATTCTCTTTTATAGAAATAGTCGAAGTAATATTTTTATTTATATCTTGAATTGAATCAACTTTTATTGAAAAGACCTTTTCATTTAAAGGAATAGTAATTGTTTGAATACTTTTCTCACTAAGTTCATTATTATTGACATTAATTTCAAAAGTATATTGAAAATAACTTGTTACTCCAATATTAAAAGTATTTTTATAATTTAATACTATACTATTATAATCATTATAAATAAAACTTTGTTTTTCATTAATTGATATATTACTTGAATTAGTAATAGAACCATTATTTTCTAAAAAACTATATTCTTCAATATATACTGGAGTATTGCTATTATTATAAGTATTAATCAATTTACCGGTTATTTTATAATCATAATTGTAATCAGTAGGCTTAGAAATATTAAAATTATAATTAAAAGTAATATCAATGTTTTTAATTAAATCTGCTACAAACTGATAATTTTCATCATAAAATGATTTCTTATAGAAACTATTCTCATTATAATATACTTGATATTTTATTGTAGGTTTATAACTATAAGATGCTATAAAATTTTTATTTTTTTCAATAAATAAATTATCTATAATTAAAATAATACCTATTAACATAGATAAAGAGATAAAAAATATAATTATAAAATTAATCCAAGGATTAATAGTAGTGTGCTTTTTACTTTCCATTTTATATCTCCTTTACTTTAATGACTCTTGAAAAAATATAGTAGGATAACCTAAATACTTAATATTAAATATTACTTTTCCTTTTATATTTTCTTTTGTTAATAAAGAAATATCTTTATATTCATTATTATCTCCTTTTGTACTATAAAATATATTATTATTTTTATTATCAATTTCTACAATACGATGAACAATTAACATATTATCAGAATGAAACTCAATGATATCTCCAACTTTTAAATTATTATTGCCTTTTTTAATGATAACAATATCGCCTCTACTAAGAGTATCTCTCATACTATTTGATACAATTACTAATGGAGAATATTTAAAATATCCACCAATAAATAATCCAAATACTATTAATAAAGCTATATAAAATATTTGAAAAACAATATTTTTTTTATTTTCCTTATTTTTTCTTTTATCATTATAATTAATAATAAACATTATAATAAATGGATATAGTCCTTCTATTATTCCTTTTAAATACCAATTTAAATTAGGATTAATTGGGACAATAATAGTAAATATATTAATAAAAAATCTATATATAAATACCCCTAAATATCTAAGCTTTAAACATAAAATTGTTGATAAAATATTTTGAGTAATTATAGGAAACAAAGTAGAAAAAAAGTATTTAAATAATGTTTCAAAGTTTTGTGAATAAGTAATGAGATTAGTTATAGAAATATCACTTATTATTAATAAAATAGTTATTATAATATAATTAATAAGCTTTTTCTCTTTTATAATGTTATATCTAACAAACTCTTTACAACAAATAACAATAATAAAAGCATAAATATTTTTAATTATAGATATATAATCAGTAGCATATATACTTTTAGAATATCCAAAAATTATTCCGGATAAATAATATAGTATTAAATAAATAAAGGTTAATATTAATATTGTTTTAAGTTTTGAATTATATTTTCTAATATTATTATAAGTTTTAAAATTAATTAATAAAGTTATTATTGAAAGAATAATCCAAAACAAAGGATTAATTAAATAAGTATAATTATTACTAATTTGTTCATTAAATAAAAAGTTTATTAATAAGTAGATAGTTAAAATACTATAAATAATATAGTTATTATATTTTGATTTCATAAAAGGTCTCCATTAATAACTTAATTTTACTATTTTAGGTTCATATTCTGCTTGAATTTGGCCCCTTATCTGAACAGAAGTATTTGGTTTTATAACTCTTAAAGATTCGTCAGTAGAAGTAGTAGTTGAAAATGTAAGCAATCCTGAATTAGTATCATATGAAGAATAAATAGAATTCCATATTGAATCAATTCCACCAGTTCCAATATCGAAAGATAGTTCCCAGTTGCTAATATCATCTGATGAATTATTGGTAATTGTTAAAGTAAACTGATAAGTGTTTTCTGATTGATAATCAATAGAGTAAGAAGCAGATAAATTTCCATTAACAAAATTTTGATTAGGTCCAACACCATTTATAGTTCGATGAACATTTATTTTATAAGTTAAGCTGTCATTATTAGTACCAGTTATAATAATATTTATTTCATTATTTCCTTCTTGAATAGTTTTTTCTCCAGTACCCGTTATTATTGTATTTGTATCCACTGGTGTAGCAGAAATAGTAATACTATTTATATTATTTGGAACTGTTAATGAATAAGTATAAACCTTTGAATTAAAAGTAGGTAGTAAAGTATAATTATTGACAGATAAACTTGTTAGATGTAAATCTTGCTTTATTTCACTAGTGATAAGATTTCCATTTAAATACCATTTACCGTTTGTACAAGTATATGTTGATATTGAATCGTTACCAAAAGCTGCTACTTCTTCTGCTAATAATCCTGTAAAAGTATCATTAGTAGTCCATTGTATATGATAAGTAAAACTATCATTAATATTTATATTATGAGAATAATCTGGACCGTGAATTTGCATTAAATTTTCTGTTATGGTATAAGTCCCATTATATGCATTTGAAATAGTAATGTTTTCAGGTAAATCTACTAAAATAGTAAAATAATTGTAATTATTATTAGTATTATTTGTAATAGTAATTTGTATTTCACCAGCAGTAGATGAAAAAAATTCATTATTAATAGAAACAGTCAAATTATTGTTATTAATTTTTGATATATTACATTGTATTTTTGTATTAATATCAACAGATGCAGAGCCACTTATAGTTAGTTCTTTTGATAGAATTGCATATCCAACTGAACAAAACAATAAAAACACAAAAAATATTATTGTATAAAAATAATACTTTTTCATTAGCTAGCTTGAATATAATTTAAGATTAAAGTTGCAGCTTTTGTACTTGTAGTAGGAACGCTTGAATCTGCTGCCCATTGAACTTTTACTACAAAAGTTTCTGTACCATTTGCACTTAATGTTGTGGCAGATGTTGCATCAGCAGGTGTGACAGTATAAGTAATTTCATCAGGAACAGAATCTTGTGTTAATTGAAGACTATTTAATACAGCAGATATAGTTCCTAAATTTTTAACAGTAACTGTAAATTCTGCATAATCCCCAGGAGCATTTAATTGAACACTAAATGTAGCAGTAGTTGCTCCAGTAGCAATTGTAGCAGAAGTAGTTCCTGTAGTATCTCCTACACCAGTGCTTGGTGTAACTTCAGTATTAGAAATGCTTTTATTTGTTTCTTCAATACTAATTATTTTTACATCCCATTTTGCATTTGCAATCGTTGTAGTACCAGTTACTTCTAATCTTTGAGCAATGGCAGCATAACCAATTGACATAGTAAGTGCAATAATCATAAGTATTATTAATAACAAGTTTTTATAATCTTTGTTTTTCTTTTTCATATTTTTTCTCCTATTAAAATTTCTATGTATTAACATAGTTATTAAAAGTATTCCCATTTTTTAAAATATAATGTAAAACTATAAAAGAATATGTTTATAAATAAATAGAAAAAAGAATAATAAAAATA
>CAZCLV010000020.1:0-12601 GCA_964499645.1 uncultured Mycoplasma sp. | reverse complement strand
GTGATATTATGAAAATGAACTTAAAAAAATATAAAAATATAAAAATTAATTTAAATATTTTTACCAAAAAGAATTATTTTATTTTTTTAATATCATTATTTATACTTAGTATTATAATAGGAATTATATTTTTTTGTTATATAAATACAAATGATAAAACTATTATTTCTAGTAATATAAAGAATTATTTTACTATTGCAAAAGATTATAATTATCTTAGTACATTACTTGATAGTATTAAAAATAATATATTTACAGTAATTATTATATGGATATTAGGTATTAGTATTATAGGCATATTCTTTACTATATTTTTATATTTTGTTGAAGGATTCACATTGGGATTTTCCATTTCATCAATATTTTTTGCATATAAAGTAAAAGGTATAATAGGAGTATTTTCATATTTATTTCCTACTAAAATAGTATATATTTGCTTATTATTCTTACTTACGTATTATTCAATTAAATTTAGTTATGACATGATAAATTATTTTTTTCTAAAGAAAGACATATCTTTACAAGAAAATATGAAAAAATATTTAAAGATGCTATTACTATGCATAATAGTAGCTACTATATGTAGTTTATTAGAAGTATTTATTAATCCATTAATGATAAAATTATTTAGTTTAATAAATTAATGTTTAAAATAAACTAAAATTGTTTTATAATATAAGAGAAGTGGTGATATCATGAAAAAAGTTATAGTAGGTATGTCAGGTGGAGTTGATTCTTCAGTAGCAGCAATTCTTTTAAAAGAACAAGGTTATGATGTAGAAGGAGTAACAATGATTTTAAATGATAAAAATGATTGTGAAGATGCCAAAAAAATATGTAAGGAACTTAATATAAAGCATCATATTCTTGATTTAAAAAATGAATTTAATGAATTAGTTATACAAAGATTTATTGATGAATGTAATAGAGGACTAACACCTAATCCATGTGTAATATGTAATAAATATTTTAAATTTGGACTAATGTATGATAAATTATTAGAATTAAATTTTGATTATATTGCAACTGGACATTATGCAATTATAGAAAACAATCAATTATTTAAAGGTAAAGATTCTAATAAAGATCAATCATATTTCTTATCACAGTTATCAAAAAAACAATTATCAAAAATATTATTTCCATTAGGAAATTTAGATAAAAATGAAGTTAGAGAAATTGCTAAAAAGAATGGTTTGTTTGTATCAGAAAAAAAAGGATCTACTGGTGCTTGTTTTATTGGAGAAGGACATTATAAAGAATTTATAAGTAATAACTTTTCTAATAAAATTGGTGATATTATTAATATTGATACAAATAAAAAAGTAGGAGAACATACTGGCCTTATGTATTATACAATTGGGCAAAGAAGAGGACTTGATATTGGTGGTACTTTGGATAGATTATTTGTAGTGGGTAAAAATATTGAAAAAAATATTTTATATGTTGCTGAGAATGATAAAAATAATTATTTATATTCTACTAGTTGTATTATTAATGATTTAAATATTACGATAAATGAATTACCAGAAACATGTAATGCTAAATTTAGATATCGTTCTAATGATGTAAAAGTTCGTCTAGACAGACTTAATGATAATGAACTATTAGTAAGCTATGATAATACTAAAAGCATCACACCAGGACAATTATGTTGTTTATACATAGATAATAAATGTATAGGTAGTGGTATGATTAAAGAAGTACAAAAAGATAATAAAAAACTATGGTATTTGTTATAATATCATAGTTTTTATATGTTATATTTTTCTTAATAAAGATGTTATACCATTTAATCTAGTAGAACAAAAATAATTCTTCATCTTATATTTTTTATCATAAGTAGTTTCTTTTCCTAAAAAACTAGGAAGTTCAAAAGAATTTGCTTCAGAAACAGAATCAAATTCTATTTCTGCATACATAAACTTTGTATTTCTATCAAAATCTACTATTGAACATTCTATTTTTTTATTATTATCAATTGTAAATACATAAGTATTTTTAATAATATCTTCACCTAATGCAGTAGTATGTAATATATTATATAATTCTTCTGTTATAGGTAATTCTTTTTCTTCTCTTACTAAATCTCCTTCTGATTTAGTAGTAATAAAGTATTCCTCTTTATTATTATTACTTTTTTTCCTAATTCTAACTTCTGGATTTATTGATATATAATTTTGATTAACTATATATCCTTCAATAAAATCTAATTGAAAAGGGATTTTTTTAATTAAAAATTTTCTTTCTATTTCCATATATATACCTCTAATTAAAAATAACATATATTTATAGAATTATCAATTAATATAAATTAATTCTTTATATGAATTTAAATAAATGATATAATATTAGTAGTAAATAAAAAAGGAGTAAACAATATGAAGAAAAACTCATTTATTGAAGGTACTATTATAGCTTCTATTGCTATTATATTTATAAAATTCTTAGGTGCAGTTTATGTAATTCCTTTTTATAAGATAATTGGTGAACAAGGTGGTACTTTATATAGTTATGCTTATAATATATATAATTTATTTTTAAATATTTCTATAGCAGGTATACCAATTGCAATATCTAAAATAATTAGTGAATATAATGCAAAGAATATGTATAATACAAAAGAAAAAGCATATAAGATTGGTAAATATATTATGTTTGCATTTGCAATCATTACTTTTTTATCAATGTTTATTTTTTCTGAAGAAATAGCTACATTAATATTAAAAGGAATAACTGATGGTAATAGTATTACAGATGTTTCATTTGTTATAAAAGTAATATCTTTTTGTTTACTAATAATTCCTAGTTTAAGTGTAACAAAAGGATATCTTCAAGGACATAAGTTTATTACATCAACCTCTATTTCTCAAGTTATAGAGCAAATTGTAAGAATATTTATTGTTTTACTAGGATCTTATTTAGCAATAAAGGTATTTAATAAAAGCATAACAGTAGGAGTAGGGGTAGCATTATCTGGGGCATTTATTGGTGGCTTAATTGCATTAATATATTTAAGAATCAAAATTAAAAATAATAAAGATGCATTTAAATGTGATAAAGAAGATAAAACAATAGTAGAAACAAAAGAAATAATTAGAAAAATAATAAAGTATTCCATTCCATTAATAATTGTTGCTACTGCTACAAATTTATATGATACAACAAATATGATTTTAGTACTTCGCGGTTTAACATTAGTAGGATATGATGCTTCTAGTGCAGAAATTATTTCTAGTATTATTACTACTTGGGGTACTAAAATATGTATGATTATAAATTCGATTGCTATGGGATTATCAATTAATATTATTCCTCACATGGTAACAAGTTATATTAATAAAGATTATAAAGATGCAAACTCTAAGTTTTCTTTATCAGTACAAACTATTATTGCAATAACTATACCAATGGCAATAGGATTATCATTTCTTGCTAAACCAATATATGAGATATTTTATGGCGAAAGTATATATGGTCCAATTATTTTAAGATATTTGGCATTTGTTAGTGTATTTGCAAGCATTCATATTGTAATAAATATGGCGTTACAAGGACTAAATAAGTTCAAAACTATATATCTAAATACTTTTGTAGGTTTAATAATTAATGTTATATTAAATATACCATTGACACTATTATTTAATAAAATAGGTATTTATCCTTATTATGGTGCTATTACATCAACATTAATTGGTTATACAGTATCATTTATTATTGTTTTTATTACTTTAAAGAAAGACTTTTCTTTTAATTATAAAGATATAAGTATTACAATAAAGAAAATGATTTTACCATTATTGGCAATGATTATTTGTTTAATAGGATTAAATTTATTTATATCATTGGATTCTACTAGTACTATCAAATTAGTTCTAAAAATTCTACTATTTACTTTAGTAGGAGCAACTCCATTCTTTATAATTTCATATAAAAATGGATTATTATATGATGTATTTGGTAAAGATTATATAGATAAAATATTAAAAAAGTTAAAATTAAAGAAATAGGTGATATTATGAAATATTTGTTTAAATTATCTAAAAGTATAAGTTTTAAAAAATTAAATATGGTTATTAAAGAAGTACATGAAAAAACAGGAAAAAGTAAGATATATATTTTCTTTGATATTCTTAGTTTAGCTATTCTTCATGGTGGTGGTTATTATGATTACCGTATATTTAAATTATATGAATATTCTAATAAAGAAAGAAAAACTATGGTAACTCGTGTTAGAAATAAGAAATTAATTATGTTATTAAATGATCAAAATTATTCTTATAAATTTGATAATAAAAGTATTTTTAATGATATTTTTAAAGATTATTTAAAAAGAGATTATTTAGTATTAGAAAGATCTAGTTTTAAAGAATTTGAAAACTTTATGAAAAATAAAAAAAGAATCTTTGCTAAACCCAACTCTAATGAAAGTGGAAAAGGTATTGAAAGATTAGAAAAGAAAAAATTTAAAGATTTAAAAACTATGTGGACATATATTAATCGTAAAGATAAAAATTTTGATTTATTGGAAGAAGAAATTATTCAACATAAAGATTTGGCAAAAATATATCCTTGTTCTATTAATACTTTAAGAATTGTTACTGTTGTGTATAATGGAGTAGCACATGTAGCTTATTGTACTTTAAAAATGGGCAATTTAGGTAAATATGTAGATAATATGGAAAACGATGGATTATGTTGTCCTGTTGATATGGAAACTGGTATTGTAACTGGAGTGGGCCATACATCAAAATTAATTAACTATGACGCTCATCCTTATACAAATGTTAAGTTTATTGGATATAAAATACCATATGTAAAAGAAGCAATTGAATTAGCTAAAAAGGCAGCTTTAGAAGTAAAAGAAATAGGATTTGTAGGTTGGGATGTTTTTATTGGAGAAGATGGACCTGGAATAATTGAAGGAAATGATTATCCTGGATATGATTTTTCTCAATTACCAGAACATACTCCTACCCATATTGGTATGTGGTCTTACTATAAAAGTATTATACCTAATTTAAAATAAGAGAAATCTTATTTTTTTATTGTAAAAAATATACATCTATATTATAATAAAAAGCACATTTATTAAGGAGCATTTTAATATGAAGTTGATGTGGGATAAAGAAATAATCATTCAAGATATGTGGACTATGATTAATTTGTATATGTTAAATCAAAATAATACTTATAAGAAAATATTACAAAAGTATGGCAATATTATTTTAGAATGTAATCAATTTAATGAAGAAGAAAAAACAGATTATTTAAATATGATTTCAAAAGTTTTATATAATGAAAATGATAATTTAGAAGATTCAATGTTTTCATGTCATAATATATCAGAACAATACACTACATTATCAGATAAATTATGTGATTATAATCTTATAAAAAAAGTATTTGATCAACTTGATTTAAATCGAACAGCTATAGAAGAATTTAGATTTTTAATTAATAGTATAAATGATGAGATACAAAACTTAAATTTTGGAATGATTTATAATAAAAAGATAAGTCATGAGAGAATGATTAAATTATATAAAGAATACTTAAATAGTTTTAAAGATAAAACAAAATTAAATCTATTTAATAAATTTAATAGAATTGGAAAAAACTTAATAAATATAGAAGAATATAGAAATCCATATTGTGCTGGTTTTTGTCAAAATATAACTAATAGTAGAAAATATATAATGATATTTAAAAGTTTTCCTATAGATGAATTATTAGGATTAACTCATGAATTAGAACATGCTTATGATAAAAAGGCAAACAAATCAAATACTTTAACTGAAATCAATTCAATAATAAGCGAACTATATATGCTTGATTTTTTAGTTGAATCTAGTGAAATTAATGAACAAGAATATATTTGCTCTTTAGTAGATATAATAAAAGGCAGATTAAAAAATGTAGAACATTTTAATAACATGAAAACAGATTTTGAAAATGTATATTATCGAAATGACTATTATTACGGTAATGAAATTGATTCAGTTGTTATTGATAGTAGTGACATAACATATTTACATAGTTCCTTATTAGCATTTTACTTATACTTAAACTTTAGTAGAGAAGAAGCATTTAAAATAATCAATGATGGTCTAAAAAATAATACGTTAGAATCTTTTAAATTTAACTCTACAGAATTAATAGTTGATTTAAACATCTTTTTTGAAGAATTATTTTGCCAATATCATGAAATAAATCAAAATAAAAAACAAAGAAAAAGAAAGTAGGGGAAGTAAATGAAATATGAATGGGATAAAAACAAAATTATGAAGGAACTAAAAATAATATTTTCTAGTTCTTTTTTTATGTTTTACATACTTTACACTTGACATTATTGACATAAATGATAAAATTATATTATACGGAGGTTAGAATATGAACGAAGTAAATAGAATTATTAATGAATGCGGTTTATCAAAAGTAAAAGTTGCTAAATATTTAGGTGTTTCACGTCAAATGCTTTATAATTATTTAGCACTTAAATCTATGGATGAATTACCAAAAGATAAGTATAATAAAATTTTGAAATTATTTAATGCAACTACTGAAAATGAATTAGAAAAAATAAAAGTTGATCAAAAATTTCTTGAAGAGTTAGATATAAGATTAAATGATGGTATTGTAGATTTATTTAGTAAGGAAAGTATGACTGATTTAAAAGGATTAAATAAAAAAGAACAAGAATTACTTACTGATATATTTAATATGTTAAAAGAAAAGCTAACAGATGATGGGGAAGGGCAGAATAACAACGGATATAATACTTTAAGATATTTATATCATTTTATTCAAGCAATGGAACAAGTAGATGAATTAAAGTATCTACTTGCATATATGTCAAAATCAAATGGAGTAACTTCAGTAAATGAATTTATTTATGATGAAGAAAAACAATTTATATTTGAAGGAATACTATACTCTGCTATGACTTTATATACGAATGGGGGAGCTTCTCGTAATAAAGTAACTGAATCACATAAGAAATTTGAGCAAGATATTGAATCAAAAAAAGAAGAAAAATTAAGTAGAACTCAGGAATTAAATTCATTTAAAGCATTAGCATTACAAGAACTTGGATATACTTCTATTAATGAAGCTAACGCTAAAGAAGTATTTGAAAAGATTGCTGAAATAATGTCACGTAAATTTTAATTAATTATAATATAAGAAATAGAGAAATATTAACCCCCTATTTCTTTTTTTGTTTTCTATTTTAAATTGAGATGGGTAATTATCTATCTTTTTAATTGTCGATTTAAAATAGAAAACTATAAATATAATAAATTTATAATAATATAACAGATTATTATAAATAATGGTAATAAATATAAAAAAACAACTATAGTTAGTTGTTTTAAGAAATTTTATATTATAATATAGATAATTTATCAAAATATATTATTTCGTATAATTGATATTATGTAAAGTTCTATTTTAAATCTAATTTTGTTAAGCTAAACTTTATACTATTACTACTCTTACTTGAATAAAATAATATATCATATATTTCTTTATTTTCTATATTATAATGTAATGTATAATTAATTGTTTCTTTACTTTTAATTATATTATTATCATTATCATAATTATTAGGTATTAATACTTTATTTATACCATAAAATTTAAAGTTTTTTTCAGGTGAGATAGTAATAGTATTTTTAGTATTATTTTTAATCTCAAACACTATTTCTAAAGTATTATTTGCAACTTTTTTAGCAGTTATTGCTTTAATATTTATATTATCTATTTTTGCTAATTGATTTAATTTATAAATTCTACTACAACCAGTAATAATAATCATTAAAAGTATTATAGAGATTACCTTAATAGTTCTTTTCATTTATTCTCCCCTTCTCTTTTTATTTAAGCATATCTAAGAAACTTTTGCCAATAATTGGTTTTCTAACATCAAAGTTATCTGAGATAGTAGCTGCTATATCTGCAAAAGAGGATAAAGCAGGTAGTTTCTTTGGATCATTGAAAATACGACTATATACTATAACTGGTACATTTTCTCTTGTATGATCAGTTCCTTTATAAGTAGGGTCGTTTCCATGATCAGCTGTAAATATCAATAAATCGTCGTTATTTAGTTTATTTAATAAAACAGGTATTTCCACATCTAATGCTTCAATTGCTTCTGCATAGCCTTTAGAATCTCTTCTATGACCATATAATGTATCAAAATCGTTTAAATTAGTAAAACATAAACCAGTAAATTTTTTATCTAATAGTTCAATTAATTTATCAATGCTTTCTTTATTTGAATGAGCCACTATTTTTTTAGTAATTCCATCTCCATTAAATATATCAAATATTTTACCAATAGAAATAACGCTATAATTTTTATCACTATCACTTAAAAAGTTCATTACTGATGGCATAGGTGGATTTAAAGCAAAATCACGTCTATTTTCAGTTCTAACAAATGTGTCAGATGAATTACCTGTAAATGGTCTAGCAATAACTCTTCCTACAAGCCATTCTTTTCTTAAAGTTAATTGTCTTACTTTTTCACATATTTTATATAATTCTTCTAATGGAATAATTTTTTCATGAGCAGCAATTTGTAATACTGAATCACTAGAAGTATAAACAATTAACCCCCCTGTTTGAATTTGTGTTTCTCCTAGTTCTTTAATAATTTCTGTACCACTAGCAGCAACATTTCCAAGAACTTTTCTGCCAGTAATTCTTTGTATTTCATTAATCAAATCACTTGGAAAACCATTTTCTTGAAATGATTTGAATGGATAGTCTATTTTAACTCCTACTAATTCATAATGTCCTGTTAATGTTTCTTTACCAGGATTAGATGGCTTAGCAATTGTATAATAAGCATCTGTATTATCATTATCATTCATTGTTAGTGTATCTAAAAAACCTAATTTTTCTAAATTTGGTATAAATAAGTGATGTTTATCATTTATATGTTTTAATGTATTGGCACCACTATCGTCATAACTAGCAGCATCTAACGCTTCCCCTACTCCCAATGAATCTAAAACAACTAAAAAAACTCTTTTAAATTTCATAATTAATCCTCCTTAACTTCTTGGATGAAATTTTTCATAATCCTTTTTCACTTTTTCTTTACTTATATGTGTATATATCTTAGTAGTAGATATATCACTATGTCCTAATAATAATTGAACACTTCTTAAATCAGCACCATTTGCTATCATATGTGTTGCAAATGAATGTCTTAGCATATGTGGTGTGATTTCTTTATTTATATTTTTTTCTTTCAATACTTTTTCTAATGTATCTCTAAATCCTTGTCTTGTAAGTTTCTTACCATGATTATTTAAAAATAAATAATCACATGTATTTTTTTTTAAAAATTCTCCCCTAATGTCAAAGTATTTTTTTAAATAATGTAATGCATAATCATTAATAGGAATAATTCTTTCTTTACTACCTTTTCCAAAACATCTAACTATATCATTTGTAAAATCAATATCTCGCGTAGTTAAATTCAATGCCTCACTTACTCTAAGTCCTGTACTATAAAGTAGTTCTAAAATAGCTTTATTTCGACAATCAAATCTATTATTAATATTTATATCTAATAAATTATCTATTTCTTCAATTGATAGAACGTTTGGTAGTTTTTTTTGTAATTTTGGTCGTGAAATAAACTCACAAGGATTCTTTTCTATTACTTCTTCAATTAATAAGTAATTAAATAGGTTGTTTATTGAAGTAATATTTCTAGAAATGCTTTTTGCATTTTTATTTTTTTTTAAAATACTTAAATATTTTTCTATATGTTTTTGTTTTACATTAAGAAAATTATCTATATGTTCTTTTTCTAAAAAAAGATAAAAATGATTCAAATCATAATGATAATTATTAATTGTTTGTTCACTTAATTTTTTTTCATATTTAATATAATCAATATAATAATTTATTTGATTTTTCATACTCATTCCTCTTATTTATTATATCACTTATAAAAATAAAAAGAAAACAATATATTGTTTTCTTTTGTGTTTTGTATGTATAAAATTTATTTTAATTTCGTTAAGTGTGTTGTAACTAAATGTTTTTTCCTCCTTTCATTATTAATGATACATAACTAATGTGAAGAAAAAATGAAAAGTTTATAAAATTTACATTATTTTTTAAAATTTATATAAAATGTGGATCCTTTATTTATTTTACTTATTACTCCAAAATCTAAATTATGTTTTTTTAAGACATTTTTAACTATATTTAAACCAAGTCCAGTAGATATAACATTTCTTTTATGATTTAGTTTTACTGTATAATATTTATCCCATATTTTATTAGTTTCTTTATCTGATATGCCTTTTCCAGAATCAATTATTTCTAATCTATAAAAGTTATCTTTTTCATATAAATTAATAATTATATTTTTATCTTTGCCAGTATAATTAATTGCATTTCCCACTAAATTATAAATAACTTGTGATATTTTAGATTTATCTATATTAGAATAGCAATTATCTTTTATATTAGTTATGAATATATAATTTTCTTTTTCTTTTAGATAAGTAAAGTTTTTTATAATATTATTAATTAATTCACTTAGATTAGTATTTTCTATATTAAGTTTATCTATATTAGATTCTAGTTTAGAAAGATTCATAATATCATTTACTAATATATTTAAACGATCTGTTTCTTCAATAATAATATTAAGTTTTTCTTCTTTTTGTTCTTCTTTTTGGGGTAAATCTTTTAATAATTCTGCATAAGATTTAATCATTGTTAGAGGTGTTTTTAAATCATGAGAAACATTTGCTAAAAGTTCAACTCTTAAATTATCAGTTTTTTCCAGTTCTTTTGTAGCATAATTTAATGTATCAGATAAGTTCTTTATTTCTGTATATTCATCAGAATCAAATTTTATATTATAATTTCCAGTTCCAAGTTTTTTTGCTTCTTTTTCAATATCTTTTATTGGTTTTGACAGATACTTTGATATAAAGAAAGATATTATTGTTCCTACTAAAATTAAACCTAAAGAAATATAAGTTAATTGATTTCTTAATATTCTAACACTTGTATCAATTACTTCAACTGGAGTTGTAACTAAAGCACTATAATTATTATCTATTTTTGTATATATTGCAAACATATTAATATTAAATCTATCACTTATTATTCTTGTTATTTGTCCATTGTTCAAATGATTAAGATTGATATTAAGTTTATTATGATTTTGAGGTTTTAAAGTAGATATATCAGAAGAATAGATAATATTATTAAAACTATTATTATTTACTATATATATATTAGTAGAATATTTATATGCTAATTCATCAATAATATTTTGTATATTTTGATTATAAATATTTTTATATACTACACCTGAAACATATTTTATTTCTTTTTGCTTGGCTATTTCATAATAACTCGGAAAGAAAAAGTATTGAAACATCCATAAGAATAATAATATAAATGAAGTAAATAGAATAAATGATACCCATAACTTAAACTTTAAACTCTTTGTATCAATATTTTTAATTTTATTTATTATCATATTCAAATTTATAACCTACCCCTCTAACAGTAATAATATGTTCTTTATATTTTCCTAAATTAGAACGAAGTGTTTTAATATGTGTATCAATAGTTCTTTCATCACCAAGAAAATCCATATTCCAGACATTATTAAGAATTTGCTCTCTTGATAAAACTATATTTTTGTTTTTTATTAAATATAAAAGTAACTCATATTCCTTAGCAGTAAGAGATATCTTTTTATCATCAATAAATACATTATAACCAAGAGTATCAATAGTAATGCCATTGATAATAATTTTATCTTCTAATTTATCATTATCAGTTCTTTTTAAGTTGGCTTTTATTCTAGCCATTAATTCTTTTGGACTAAACGGTTTAGTTACATAATCATCTATTCCTACTTCAAATCCAAATAATTTATCATATTCTTCTCCTCTTGCAGATAATATAATTATTGGAACATTACTAGTTTTTCTAATTTCTTTGGCAGTAGAAAATCCATCTAATTTAGGCATCATAACATCTAAAACAATTAAATCAAAAGTATTATTATAAAACATATTTAAAGCTTCTTCACCATTAGAAGCTTCATAACAATCATAACCATCATATATAGAATATTCTTTTATTACATCTCTAATCTTTTCTTCATCATCAACAATTAATATTTTTTTCATATCTAACTTCGATAAATCTATTATATCATATATTAATAATGTGAAGATTGTGTGATTTTTAATAAAATTATATTTAAAGTATGATAAAATATATATAGGTGGTAAATATGGAAAAACCTTTAGCATTAAAACTTGCACCAATTTCATTAAATGATGTTATTGGACAAACGCATCTTATTGGTAAAGATAAAATATTATCTAATCTAGTAAAAAACAAAAAGTTATTTTCAATGATATTATATGGAGAACCTGGTATAGGAAAAACATCTATCGCTAATGCCATTGTTAATGATTTAAAAGTAAAATATAGATTTTTTAATGCTACAATTAATAATAAAAAAGATTTTGATTGTATAGTTGAAGAAGCTAAATTATATGGTGGTATGGTTCTTATTATGGATGAAATACAT
>CAZCLV010000019.1:0-12705 GCA_964499645.1 uncultured Mycoplasma sp. | reverse complement strand
TGGCATATAGAAAATTAGGTCGTGATAACAAACATAGAAGAAGTATGTTAGCAAATTTAACTATTGATGTTATTATGAATGGAAAAATTGAGACTACTGAAACAAGAGCTAAAGAAGTAAGATGTTTAGTTGATAAAATGATTACTTATGGTAAAAATGGTACATTAGTTTCAAGAAGAAAAGCTTTAGCATTTTTAATGAATAATACTGAAGCAGTAAAAAAAGTATTTGATGTATTGGCACCAAAATATAAAGATAGAAATGGTGGATATACTAGAATATTAAAATTAGATGAAAGAAAAGGTGACGATGCTTTAATCGTTATCTTAGAACTAGTATAAAAATAAATTGAGCGAGTAATCGTTCTTTTTTTTGATATAAAATGAATTTTTAGTAAGTAAATAATTAAAAAAAAACAATAATATTTTATTGCCTTTAAAAATGCTTATAATTCTATGTTTATATTTTTTCTTTTTTCTTCTGGTAATTGATAGTATGTGACACCACATTCATCAAATATTTTCTTTGATGCAATAGTTCCGTCTGTATTTGCATATTTATCAGATAAATATATTACTTCTTTTATGCCAGATTGAACAATTTCTTTTGCACATTCATTGCATGGAAATAAATCCACATATATTTTTGCTTCTTCTAAATCTTTTCTACTACCACGATAGTTTAAAACTGCATTTCTTTCTGCATGTACAACATAAAGATATTTAGTTTCAAGAGGATTTCCTTCTCTATCCCATGGAAAACTATCATCATCATAGCCATTTGGAGTGCCATTATAGCCAATTGATAATATTCTATTTGTTTTATCAACGATACAAGCACCAACTTGTGTATTTGGATCTTTACTTCTCATAGCAGATAACATTGCTACTGACATAAAATATGTATCCCAATCTAAATAACCTTCTCTTTTCTTTGTTTTCATTTTTACCTCCTATAAATATTTTATCAAAAATAACAGATTTGTAAATTATATTTACAAAATATACCTTTTTTTTACATTTAAAAAATGGTATAATTTACCTGGGAGTTGGTAATATGAAAGCTTTAATAACAGGAGCATCATCAGGTATTGGAAAAGAAATGGCAATTTATTTAAGCGAACTAGGTTGTGAACTGATTATTGTTGCACGTGATAAAGAAAAACTTGAAGAATTACAATCACAATTAAAAGGAAAAGTAAAAATAGTTGTTATTGATTTAGCAAATGAAAAAAAGATAAAAGATTTATATATGATTGCTAAAAATGAAAATATTGATATTTTAATAAATAATGCTGGATTTGGATTGTTTGGGAACTATGAAAATGTTGATATTTTAAGAGAACTTGAAATGATAGATGTTAACATTAAAGCAGTACATATATTAACTAGAATGTTTTTGAAAGATATGAGCAAAAGAGATTCTGGATATATAATGAATGTTGCTTCTTCAGCAGGATTATTAAAAGGTGGGCCATTGATGAGTACTTATTATGCTACAAAAAGTTATGTAGTAAGTTTTACTTTAGCATTATATGAAGAATTAAGAAGAAAGAAATCTAATGTAAAAGTATCAGTATTATGTCCTGGTCCTGTTAAAACAAATTTTAATAATGTTGCAGGAGTTAAATTTAATTTAAAATCTTTAGATGCTAGATATGTAGCAAGATATGCTATTAACAAGATGTTTAATGAAAAAAAATTACTAATAATTCCAGGCTCTACGACACGATTAGGTTTATTCTTTACAAGATTTTTATCTACTAAGACATTATTAAAAATAACATATAATATACAAGAAAGGAAAACTAGAAAATAGTTTTCTTTTTAAAAGGAGTACATATGAAATATTTAATGACATTTTCTTATGATGGAAGTAACTTTTATGGATATCAAAGACAAATAAATAAAAAAACAGTTCAAGGCAGTATAGAAGACATTTTAAGCAAAATTGATAATAATAAAATTACTATTCATGCTTCAGGAAGAACAGATGCAGGAGTTCACGCAATTAATCAAAAAGCACACTTTGAATTAACAAAAAAAAATAATTTATATAATCTAAAAAAACATTTAAATAATGTATTAAATGGTGAAATATATATAAAAGATATAAAACAGGTAGATGATAAATTTCATGCTAGATATAATGTTAAATTAAAAGAATATAGATACTACATAAATATTGGAGAATATGATTTATTTAAAAGAAATTATATTTATCAATATAATAAAAATTTAAATATAAGAAATATGAAAAGATCTAGTAAATTTTTATTAGGAGAACATGATTTTAGAGCATTTTGTACTGATCAAAATACTAAAGAAAATTGTGTTAGAGTTATTAACAAAATAAAGTTAATAAAGAAAAAAAATATAATAGAAATTATATTTATTGGTAATGGTTTCCTAAAATATATGGTTAGAAATATAGTAGGTATTCTTATTGAAATAGGCAATGGGAAAAAAGACATAAAAGATTTAGAAAAAGTATTAAAGGGAAAAAATAGAAACTATATAAGTAAAACAGCACCTTCTAATGGATTATATTTATATGATGTGTACTATTAATTAATAATAGTACCTTTTTTATCTCCAAATAAGTTTTTAACATGTATGGGAATGTTTTTTTCTTTTGCATAAAAGATTGCATCTTTATTAAGAACTTTTGCGCCATTTATTAAAATATTAAAGGCCTTATCATAAGATATCTTTTCAATTAAAACTGCTTTATTATTTTTTTTAGGATCAGATGTCATAATGCCATCAACATCTTTATAAATATCAATTCTTTTAGCACCTAAATGATTTCCTAATATAGTAGCAGTAGTATCGCTACCACCTCTACCTAATGTTGTAATAAAACCATCTTTTGTAATACCTTGAAATCCACATACAATGGGTATAATATTCTTTTTAATATATTTATTTATAATACTATCATTAAAGTCTATTACTTTAGCATTAGAAAAATTATTATCTGTAATAATTCCTGCTTGACCTCCTGTTAGAGGGATAGTTTTTATATTATTTTTACTTAAAAAAGAAGATAAAGAAACACTACTTATAATTTCACCACAGCTCATTAATAAATCTGTTGCTTGTAAGTTATTTTTAATATAATTATTATCTAATAAAGATAATAATGTATCAGTTGCATATGGCTTTTTATACCTCCCGATAGCAGAAACTACTAAAATAGGTAGTTCATTATTAATTAAATAATTATTTATTAGTTCTACAATTCTTTTTTTCTTTTTCTGAGTAGTTAAACATGTTCCACCAATTTTCATAATTATAATATCCATATACTTCTCCTAGTAAACTTATATTTTAATTATAAGTTTTAAAGATAATATTTGTCAAATTATTTATATATAGCTAAATGCCGATTTAGTTAATAAAATGTATAAATTTCCTTGACTTTAAGCATATATTTTAGTATAATTTTAATCGGTACATTTTCTATACCTAATATTAAATAAACCCTGGGAAAGTTAATTTAATTATGGTAATTGAAAGGAAGAAGAAATTATGAAAAGTTATATGCAAAAAAATGAAACAGTAGATCGTAAATGGTATGTTATTGATGCAACAGATATAGCATTAGGACGTTTATCTACTAAAGTTGCTTCAATGCTTAGAGGTAAACATAAAGCAACATTTACACCACATATTGATTGTGGAGATTATATTATTGTAATCAATGCTAGTAAAGTAAAACTTACTGGAAATAAAATGAATAATAAATTATACTATAATCATTCAGGTTATACAAGCGGACTTAGAGTTCGTAAAGCTAGTGAAATGATTGAAAAATACCCAATTGAAATGATTGAAAGAGCTGTTAAGGGAATGCTTCCTAATGGAAGACTTGGAAGACAAATGTATAAGAAATTATTTGTATATGAAGGAGAAACTCATCCACATATGGCTCAAAAGCCTACTGTTGTTGAAGTAAAGTAAGGTGAATAATATGGCAAAGAAAAATAATGAAAAATACTATGGAACTGGTAGAAGAAAATCTGCTATTGCAAAAGTTAATTTAATTCCTGGTAAAGGAAAAATAATTGTTAATGGTAAAGATGTAAAAGAATATTTTCCATTTGAAGTATTAGTAATGGACTTAACTCAACCATTAGTATTAACAAATACACAAGAACAATTTGATGTTATTGCTGATGTTAAAGGCGGAGGATTCTCAGGACAAGCTGGAGCAATTCGTTTAGGAATTACAAAGGCTTTAATGGAATATGATGTTACTAATCCAAGCGAAGCAGAAAGCTTTAGAAAAATATTAAAAATAAATGGTTTTGTTACACGTGATTCTAGAGTTAAAGAACGTAAGAAACCAGGTCTTAAAAAAGCAAGACGTGCTCCACAATTTAGTAAAAGATAAGAAATACAAAATGTATTTCTTTTTTTATGGGAAATTACTATTATATTTGTTATAATAATAATACATTAGAAGTAGGAGAACATATTATGAAAAGATATATAAAATGTATAAAAGGAAATTGGAAATCTACAATATTAGCACCAATACTTATGATGCTAGATGTTATTGGAGGATTGATGCAACCTTTATTAATGGCTAAGATAGTTGATACAGGAATTGCAAATAGTGATAAACCATATATATTAAAAACAGGAATAATAATGATATTATTATCATTACTAGTTATGATAGCAGGGTATGGATGCATGTATTTTTCTGCTAAAGCTGCTTATGGATTTGGAGCAAATTTAAGAAGTGAAATGATGTCAAAAATACAAGAATTTTCATTTAATAATATAAATAAATTTAAAACATCATCATTAATAACCAGATTAACAAATGATGTCCAAATAATAGCACAACTATTTCAGATGACATTAAGAATTGTAATTAGAGCACCATTTATGTTTATTGGTGGTTTAATTATGTCACTTGTTGTTAGTAAAAAGCTATCACTTTTATTAGCGGTATTAATACCAATATTATTTATATTAATATTAATAATATTAAAAGCAGTAGCACCATTATTTGAAAAGTTACAAAAAAGCATAGATAATGTAAATGCTACAATAAGAGAAAATTTAAAAGGCGCAAGAGTAATTAAAACATTTGTAAGAGAAGATTATGAAAAAGGAAAATTTAATAAAGCAAATATTGAACTTAGAAATACTTCAATAAATAGCTTTGGCAAAATAGTAATTATGTATCCACTTATTTCTTTATTATTAAACATAGCTATTGGATTAACTATATGGTTTGGATCAAAGCAGGTTATAACACATGAACTAGAAGTAGGATCATTAACTTCCTTTATTATGTATATTGTCATGACACTTTCATCTTTAATTATGATGGCTGTTGTATTTATTAATTTTGCAAGAGCAAAAGCATCTTCTGATAGAATACTTGAAGTTTTAAATGAAGAACCAGATATTAAAGATAATAACGAAGGAATAAATAAAATTATTAAAAAAGGTTTAGTAGAATATAATATAGATAAATTTATATTTCAAGATTCTTCAGGAGAAGAAGTTTTAACAAATATAAAGTTTACAGTTAATCCTGGAGATATTGTTGCTATAATTGGTGGCACAGGAAGTGGCAAATCAACATTAATGAATTTACTTCCTAGATTTTATGATGTTACAAAAGGATATGTAAAAATAGATGATGTAGATGTTAGAAATTACAAAATAAAAAGTTTAAGAGACCAAATAGGTATTGTCTTACAAGAAAATAAACTATTTAAAGGAACAATTAAGTCAAACATAAAATGGGGTAATAAGCATGCAACAGATAAAGATATAATTGAGTCATGTAAAGCTGCTCAAATACATGACTTTATTCAAAAACAAGATAAAAAATATAATTCAGTAGTAGAACAATTAGGAAATAACTTTTCTGGTGGACAAAAACAAAGATTATGTATTGCAAGAGCATTAGTAAAAAAGCCAAAAATATTAATATTAGATGATAGTGTTAGTGCGTTAGATGCTACAACAGAGAAAAAACTTACAAAAGCATTAAAAGAACAATTTAAAGATACAACAGTATTTATTATTACTCAAAGAATAAGTACTTGTAAAAATGCGGATTATATTTTTGTATTAGAACAAGGAACAATTGTTGATAAAGGGCCACATAGCAAATTAATAAAATCAAGTGAAATTTATAAAGAAATCAACGATTCACAAAAAGAGGTGTTAGAACATGCATAATAAGATATTATTGGATAAAACAAAAGACACTAAAGGAACAATAAAAAGATTATGGAAATATTTAAAAAAATATAAACTTCAATTAGCATTAGTGGTACTTTTTATAGTATTAGCAATATTTTTTAATACTATATCCACATTAAAACTATCACCAATAATAGATAATTACATTGAGCCTATGTTAACCGCTGAAGACCCATCAATATATGTAAGTGGGCTATTAAAACAATTACTAGTACTTGGTAGTTTTGCACTTTTATGCTCAATATCAATGTATTTACAATATAGAACAATGGTACATGTTGCATCATATACAGTAAAAGATATTAGAGCAGATGTATTTAAAAAAATTCAAAAACTTTCAATTAAATATTTTGATCAAAATGCTTATGGAGATTTAATGAGTAGAATTACTAATGATTTAGATAATGTTACAAATGCCTTAAATACTACCATAGATCAATTGATATCAGGAATAATAAATGTTTTAGTAGCATTAGTACTTATGATTATAATAAATCCAACATTAACAATAATAACAGTATTATCTATACCACTTTTACTATTTACATCATTTACTATAATAAATAAAACAAAAAAGCAATTTAAATTACAACAAGACTATTTAGGAGATATAAATGGTTATATTGAAGAATATATTTCTGGACAAAAAGTAGTAAAAGCATTTAATAAAGAAGAAGATGTAAAAAAATCATTTAATATTTATAATGAAAAACTAAGAAAAGGTGGATTTAAAGCACAAGCATATAGTGGGGCAATTATGCCTATTACTGGTTCAATTAATAATATAGTTAATGCTATTATTTATGTTGTTGCAGGTATATTTGCTATAAATGGTAATATAACTATTGGTTCAATCTTAGCTTTTTCTAGATTTAAATCATCATTTTCTAATCCAATAAATGAAATATCACAAAACATTCCTACTATTCAATCAGGTTTGGCAGGAGCAGAAAGAACATTTGAAATAATTGATGAAGAAATAGAATTTAAAGATTCTTATGATAAACCAGATTTAAAAAATGTTAAAGGTCTAGTTGAATTTAAAAATGTAAACTTTGGATATGAAGAAGATAAAGTTTTAAAAAACATTAGTTTTACTGCTAAACCAGGACAAATGATAGCTATAGTAGGACCTACTGGAGCAGGAAAAACAACAATAATTAATTTATTAACAAGATTTTATGAAGTTGATTCAGGAAAAATATCAATAGATGGACAAAATATTAAAGATGTAAATCTTGCTTCATTAAGAGAAACACTTGGAATAGTATTACAAGATACTGTATTATTTTCTGATACAGTAAAAGAAAATATTAGATTTGGAAAACTAGAAGCAACAGATAAAGAAATAAAAAAAGCAGCTATCGTATCAAAAGCTGATAACTTTATTTCAAAGTTACCAGAAAGATATGATACTTTGTTAAATGAAGACACATCAAATATATCAACAGGACAAAAACAGTTACTAAATATTGCAAGAGTAATTTTAAATAATCCTAAAATATTAATATTAGATGAAGCAACAAGTAATGTTGATACTAGAACCGAAGTAGAAATACAAGAAGCAATGAATAAACTTATGGAAGGCAGAACAAGTATAGTTATTGCTCATAGATTATCAACAATAAGAAAAGCAGATAAAATATTAGTAATAGATGATGGTAGGATTAAAGAAGAAGGAACGCATAAAGAATTAATAGATAAAAAAGGTATATATTATAATATGTATACAGGAATGTTTGACAAGGAATAGTAAAAATACTATTCTTTTTTTAAATTTCACATATCCTACATATATTTTTAAATTTAATTATGTTATAATTTAATAGGATAGGAAAGTGGTATTGATGGGAAATAAAACATTTAAAACATTAGAAGAACAAATAAATATTTTACAAGGAAAAGGATTAGTAATAAATAATCCAGATTATGCAAAAGAAGTTTTATTAAGAGAAAATTATTTCTTTTTACATGGATATCGTCATCCATTTGTAAAATCATCAAATAAAGAAATGTTTATTGATGGAACAACATTTGAAGAATTATATAGTTTATTTTTATTTGATAGAGAAATAAGGAATATTATATTTAAAAACATTTTAATAGTAGAAAATAATATTAAATCTATATTTTCATATCAATTATCAAAAAAATATGGATACAAAGAAAAAGAATATCTAAATCCTAATAACTTTACTAATGCTCCACAAAGAAAAAAACAAGTAAATGATTTAATTTCAAAAATGAAAAGACAAATAAAACATAATGCTTTTCAACATTCTGCTACAATGCATTATGCTAATAATTATGGATATATTCCATTATGGGTTTTAGTAAAAGTATTATCATTTGGTATAGTTTCAGAATTATTCTCAATACTAAAAACAGAAGATCAAAATGAAATTACTAATATATATAGTCTAAATACACAAAAATTTTCAGAATTTGTAACATTATTATCTAATTATCGTAACTTATGTGCTCATGAAGATATTGTCTATGACAATAAAACACAATTGTTAATATCAAATACAATTTATCATAAAGAACTAAATATTCCTATGATTGATGATGAATACGTAAATGGTAAAAATGATTTATTTGCAATTATGATAATATTTAAATCAATGTTGAAAGATAAAGAAGTAAAACTACTACTTCAAGAAATAGGACATCAAATAGATAATTTAGAATATAATTTAAAAACTATACCTGTTGCAAAAGTATTGGATAGAATGGGCTTCCCAGAGAATTGGAAAGATTTAGAAAAAATAGAAAAAAAGGAGATTTTCTAAATGAACATGAAAGTGGAAAACAAAAAGCATAATATTTGGAAATATTTGGTATTTGTTTTTTTAGGAATAATAATAAGTAGCGCTGTTTTTTTTACAAGTAGAACACAAGCATGGCTTATTAATTCAGAAACTGGTAATGGAACATGTTACACTAAATGTGAAAATAAGGTAACTATTTCAGAAAATGGTATAAGTGATGCCGTAGAAAAAGCATTTGATGCCGTAGTTTTAGTAGAAAACTATAAAAATAGTAAATTATATTCTACTGGAACTGGATTTGTATATAAGGTTGATGATAAATATGGATATTTATTAACTAACTATCATGTAGTAAGTGGACAAACATCTTTAAAAGTTATTTTATCAAATGATGAATCAATAGATGCAACTTTATTAGGAACAGATAGTTTCTTGGATGTTGCTGTTTTATCTATACCAAAAGAAAAAGTGATTAAAGTAGTAGAAATAGCTAATAGTTCAGAAGCAAAACTTGGTGACACAGTATTTACGATAGGTACGCCAGTAGGATATGAATATCGTGGAACAGTGACAAGAGGAATATTATCTGGTAAAGATAGATTAGTTAGTGTAAAACTTAATAATGAAGAAATAGTAAGAAAAGTATTACAAACTGATGCCGCTATTAATCCAGGTAATAGTGGAGGTCCGCTTGTTAATATTAATGGAGAAGTTATAGGTATTAATTCTTTAAAATTAGTAGAAGATGAAATAGAAGGAATGGGATTTTCAATACCTATTGAAGACGTAATAAATCATATAGAAACACTGGAAAAAGGAAATAAAATAGAAAGACCATATTTAGGTATTTCTATGATAAACGTAACTGATAAAAATAGAATGAATCAATTAGGTATTACTGTTTCAAGTAATATTACAAAAGGTATATTAATTACTAGTATTTATGAAAATGCAATTGCACAACAAGTATTTAAAGTAAATGATGTTATTACAAAAATAAATGGTAATGAAATAAAAAATGCAGCTTATTTCAGATATGAGTTATATAAATATAATATAGGGGATAAAATAAAAGTGACCTATATAAGAAATAATGAAACAAGAACACAAGATATATTATTAAAGGGACAATAAAATGTCCTTTTTTTGTTATAAAATAGTTTATTACTATTTATGAAAAGAAGTGTAATTCATAAAATATATAGAAAGGAATGATGTTATGAATAAAGAGTGTAATCAAAAATATAAACAAGAAATAACACAGTTGATTAGATATTGCCCAGTAAAGGGACCAACGGGACCAACAGGACCAAGCGGAGGTCCAACAGGAGCAACGGGACCAACAGGAGCAACGGGACCAATGGGACCAACGGGGCCAAGAGGAGCAACAGGGCCAACAGGAGCAACAGGGCCAACAGGAGCAACAGGGTTATCAGAAACTTTAACAGCTGGAGTTACTACTACTGTTGATGCAAATAATAATGCACGAGTAATTGATAGAAAAATTGGATTAAATCATATATTTGATTTTGTTATTCCGAGAGGTAATGATGGAATAGATGGTTTAGATGGAGAAATTGGACCAACTGGGCCAACGGGGCCAAGAGGAGCAAACGGAACAAGCGTTACAATATTAGGATCATATAATACATTAGAAGAATTACAAGAAGAACATCCTACAGGAAATATTGGAGATTCTTATTTAATTGAAAGTATTTTATATGTTTGGTCTGAAAATGAAACTGAATGGATAGCAGCTGGAAACATAAGAGGCCCACAAGGAGAATCCGGTGAACAAGGTGAACAAGGAATTCAAGGAGAAGAAGGTGAAAAAGGTCCAACAGGACCAACAGGACCAGAAAAAATTCGTTCTGCATATTTTTTAACCTTCCCAGAAAATTTACCAGAAGAAGGATATGAAGTAATATCTGGACAAAGAATTCCAATAAAAAGAAAAGAAATAGATAATGCTGGTTTATGTGTTCTTGACGCAACGGATAATACAATACAATTTAATAAAGCAGGAACATATAAAATAGAAGCAATTATAAGTGCTGGAGTACCATATAATAATCAACAATTTAATCCAGAAACAGATTTTATTTCAGTAGGATTTAGAAAAGTTGATGATATTATATTATTTGCTGGTGGAAGTGCATGGAACTATGATGAATCTGCAATACAATTAAATATAAATGGAATATTTGTGGTAGATAACATAGCAGAACCATTTGAACTTGTTAATATGACAAAAAGAGCAATATATCTTAATACCCCAAACATTTTAAATACCATTACAGATTCATATTTTATTAATCCATTGGTAACAATAACTATTCAGTACTTAGGATAATAAATTATTTATTTTAGAAAGGAAAGTATAATATGAAAAATAGTATTTTTAATAATAAGTATCAAATAAGTTATAATTCAAACATATTTATTAAAAGAATAGTATTATAATGAAAAAATATAAAATATGTGTATATGCTATATGTAAAAATGAAGAACAATTTATAGATCGTTGGTATGAGTCAATGAAAGAAGCAGATAAAATATATGTTCTTGATACAGGATCAACTGATAATACTTTAAATAAGTTAAAAGAAAAAGGAATAATTGTAAAACAAAAAATTATTGAACCATGGAGATTTGATGTGGCTAGAAATGAATCTTTAAAAATGATTTCTGATAATATTGATATTTGTGTTTGTACTGATCTAGATGAAGTATTTGAAAAAGGATGGCGAAAACTTCTAGAAGAAAAATGGAATAAAAAAATTACAAGAATTAGATATACATATAATTGGAGTTTAGATGAAAAAAACAATCCTATAGTAAGTTTTATGTATGAAAAAATTCATTGTAAAAAAGATTTTGAATGGGTTAATCCTGTACATGAAATTCTTAAATATAATGGGATAGAAAAGGTAATAGACATACCTTCAATAACTTTAAATCATTATCCTGATAAAAACAAATCAAGAAGTAGTTATTTGCCACTTTTAGAACTATCTGTTAGAGAAGATCCAACAAATGATCGAAATATGCACTATTTAGGAAGAGAATATATGTATTATGGCAGATGGAATGAATCCATTGATACTTTAATAAAACATTTAAGTTTGCCAACTTCTCTTTGGAAAGATGAAAGAAGTGCATCAATGCGATTTATTGCTAGATGTTATCAAAATCTTAATCGATTTGAAGAAGCAAAAATGTGGTTGGAAAAAGCTATTTTAGAAGCACCATATTTAAGAGACCCATTAATGGAAAAAGCATTAATGGAGTATTCTTTAGGAAATAATGATGAAGTAGAAAATTTAGTATTAAAAGCATTAAAAATACCAATAAATCAAAAAACTTATATAAATGAAGTTTTTACTTTTGATCACACTGCATATGATTTGTTAAGCTTAGTATATTATGAAAAAAAAGAAAAAGCAAAAGCACTTGAATATATTAAAAAAGCACTTAAAATATCACCTACTAATAAAAGATTAAAACAAAATTTAAAATATATAGAAAAAATGGAATAAATTAAAAAAACTAGTTACAAAAAACTAGTTTTTTCATAGACTAATATAGGTGATAAGAATGAATTTTAGAAAAACAAAAGGAATAGTTATAGATGCAGGACATGGTGGGGAAGATCCTGGAGCAGTAGGGAATGGAATCATAGAAAAAGATCT
>CAZCLV010000018.1:0-13951 GCA_964499645.1 uncultured Mycoplasma sp. | reverse complement strand
CCTTTACAATAGAATCTATAAAATTGTGGCTTAATAACAAGATCAAATTCTCCAATATATTCAGTTACATCAGCACCAAATCCTAGTTTTGTTTCATTTAATCCTTTATATTTATTATCTTCTTCAAAAAAACCTGTAATAGCATTCAAGTCAAAATATACAGCCCCTTGTTTTGCATATTTACCAATTACATGCCATTTTAATAAATACATTGGATAATATAATCCATATTTAGGATTTTGTCCTTCAATTAACAATTCCACACCATTACGATCAAGTATTATTGCACATGCCCCAATTACAATTCCTTTTGGATTAGTGGTAAATAATTCTGATGCTGCTGCTAATTCACTTTTATAGGTATTTATTAACTTATCAGAAGTTAGTTTTGAATTCATTAATTTTTCACTAACTTTACCAGTTGCACTCTTTTCCTGTATTTCACTATTTAAACTTTCATTTTTAGATATTTCTAGTTCATATAATTTTTTAATATTTTTTAAATATTCTTCAGAATTTAATCTTGCAAAATAAAGTTCAAATCTATCTCCAAAGCATTTAGAAAAGTTTTGATAGTATTCAAGTTTACGATAATGCTTTTTAGCAACAAAACTATAAAACATTTTCATATCATCATATGTACCTTGAAATATTTCTACACCACGACTTTGTGCTTTTCTTATTTTGTTTCTAACTTGGTCATCAAAACTCTTAAATATTGTAGTGGAGGTACCTGTTACTTTTAAAATAGCATTCCATCTTGGCTTTAATGTTCCAAAAAACTTATTTTCTCCAAAATAGCTATATCCAATATCACATAAATAAGGAATTAAATCACTTGAGTATAGGCTTGGAATAATATTTCCATCACGATCTCTTTTATTATTAATTACAATTGGATCAATTTTTAAAAATACATATTTTAATTTTGAAAAATAGCTTTTAAACTTTATAGTTAATTCTTTTATTAATTCTTTATCATCATAGTTAATTAAAAAACCTCTTGGTGCATATCCATATTTATAATTACCTGCTATCTTTTGAGTTAAAATTAAAGATGCTCCAATTAGATTATTATTGTCATCTGCAAAACCATAATACTCAATATCATAGTTATACTCTTTCATTAGATTAGCATACATACTTGTTTGATAAAAGGAATGCAAAGGGTGATTAAATGAATAATTATCAAATTGTGTAGGCGTTAAAATAACAATTTTCATTAAAAAATCACTTTCCTTTCATTCTCTTTTATTATTATTCTATATATATAATATTATTTTTTTAATAAAAAATCAAGTTTAACTTATAAAATAAAGAAATTATTTGTAGCATAATAATTATAAATTTTAATAGAAGAAAATAAGAAAAATATTATTGTTTGTGACATTATTAATTAAATTAAGTTAAAATTTAGTTTAAATAAAATATATAATTCAAAAATAATAACTTTTTCTAAAAGAACCAAAAAAATAATCAAGATAAAATATTACTATTTAAGTTATGTTTTTTATGTTATAATTTTAATATATTATAGGAGGACTTATGAAAATAATAAATATAAAATCAAGAGAAATTTTAGATTCTAGGGGATTTCCTACTATTGAGACAGAGGTTATATTAAAAGGTAATTTTAAAGGAATAGCCAGTATTCCAAGTGGTGCATCTACAGGTACCTATGAAGCTTTGGAATTAAGAGACAATGATGAGAGGTATATGGGAAAAGGAGTATCAAAAGCAGTTAATAATGTTTTAAATATAATAAAACCTGTTGTAATAAATAAGAAAATAAAAACTCAAAAAGAATTAGATGAAATATTAATAAAACTAGATGGTACAAATAATAAAACAAATCTTGGAGCAAATGCCATGTTATCCGTATCATTAGCATTTTTAAAAGCAGCAGCATTAAAAAATAAAAAAGAATTATATCAATATGTTGGAAAAGATTATTCTATGCCAAGATGTATGATAAATATTTTAAATGGTGGAATGCATGCAGATAACAACTTAGAGTTCCAAGAATTTATGATAATTCCTAAACGTGAAACAATAAAAGAACAATTACAAATAGCATCAGAAGTGTTTCATAATCTAAAAAAAGTATTAAAAGAAAATGGTTATATTACAAGTGTTGGAGATGAAGGGGGATTTGCTCCAAATTTAAAAAATAATGAAGAAGCTCTTGAAATAATTATATATGCTATTAAAAAAGCGGGATATAAGCCATATGATGATGTAAATATAGGACTTGATATTGCTGCTTCAAGTTTTTATGATAAAGAAACAAATACTTATAAAATAAACCAAACTAATTTAACAAGAGAACAATTAATAGATAAATATGTAGATTTAATAAATAAATATCCAATTATTTCAATTGAAGATGCTTTTGAAGAAAATGATTTTGAAGGATTTAAAATATTAAAAGAAAAAACAGGTATTCAAATAGTTGGTGATGATTTATTTGTTACTAATAAAAAATTATTACAAAAAGGAATAGAGTATGATGCTGCTAATGCAATTCTATTAAAAGCAAATCAAATTGGAACAATAACCGAAATGCTTGAAACAATAGAATTAGCAAAAGCCAACAAAATTAGGACAATTATATCTCATCGTAGTGGAGAAACAACTGATACGTTTATTGCAGATTTAGCAGTAGGCTTAAATTTAGGGCAAATAAAAACAGGATCTATATCAAGAGGAGAAAGAATTTGTAAATATAATAGATTAATAAGAATTGAAGAAGATTTGTGAATATAATTAATAAGGTGAAGAAATGATTATAATAGTCTTTTTATTGTTAGCATTATTAACGATATATTTAAGCATAAAGCTATCTTTTTATGCAGATGTTATTAGTAAAAGTTTTAAAATAAATACTGCTCTTATAGGTGGTATTTTATTAGCGGGATTAACTAGTTTACCAGAGTTTGTTACCTGCATTTCGTCAATATATTTAAACAATCCATATTTAGCAATAGGAGATATTCTTGGTAGTAATGTTTTTAATATAGCTATTGTTAGTGTTTTAGATATTATTTTTATAAAAAGGTTTATTTTTAATAATACTTCAAAAAAACATTATCTTGTTTATGTTTTATTAATAATAAATTATATATTTATATATTTATATTTAAATGGTAATTTAAGTTTTTCTATATTAAATCTAGGTATTCCTACTTTTGTTATTATTATTACTTATATATACTATTTCTTTTCTATATCACAAAGAAAAGAACAAAAGGATGAAAGAAATAACTTACAAGTAAATCATCCTATCTTGAAATTTGTTGTAGTTGCAATTTTCATGGTACTTTCTAGTATAGGGTTAACATTTATAGTAAATGTAATAGCAAAATCCAACCCGACATTTTCTAGTAGTTTATTAGGTGCTTTATTACTTGGAATAACCACCAGTTTGCCAGAAGTAATTGCTTTTATAACATTAATAAAACTAAATAGTTATGATATAGCAGTATCAAATATTATAGGAAGTAATTTATTTAACTTAGTTGTTTTAGCAGTAGGGGATTTCTTTACAAAAGTTAATAATATATATTTTTATTCTGATATGGAAAGTATATTTTTAATTAAATTAGCAATTATTACGACATTATTAAGTTTATTTCAAAATCAAAGAAAAAAGGTTAAAAGAAAAATTTTATATATAATACCATCTGTTATAATTATAATTTTATATTTTATATTTTTATTTTTAAAATTATAAGTCATTGCATTATATAGAAAATTATGTTAATATATATTTAATTTTAGGAGGCAGATATGGGAACATTTTTAATAGTAATTAGTATTTTATTAATAGCTCTTGTTTTATTACAAAGTGGTAAAGCAGAAGGCGCATCACAAATTATTACGGGTGGAGCAGGAGATTTATTTAAAAATAGAAAAGAACGCGGAAGTGAATTAGTAATAAGCAGAGCTACAATAGTATTAGGAATAGTATTTTTTGTAACATGTTTAATTATTTCTTTTATGTAAAAAAGAGACAAACTTGGTTGAAAAACTAAGTTTTTTTATTTATTTATGATATTATGAATATGAGGTGTAATAATGAGAGAAAGAATACTTGAAGTACTAAGATTAACAAGAAACAATGCTTTATCTATAGAAGAAATATATAATAAAGTTTTCCATACTGAAATAGAAGATAAAATTTTTAGTAATCTAAAACAAGAAATAAAAGAATTACAAGAAGATAAACTTGTATATTGCGTCAACTCAACAAAAGAATTATATACTTTAAATCCATTTAAAGAAGGAATATTTCACATAAAAAGAAATGGTATATGCTATGTTACATCAAATGGAGAAAATATTGAAATACTTGATGAAAGAAACTTTGGATGTCTTGAAGGAGATAAAGTTTTAGTTAGAATAACTGACTTTAATAAAATGGAAGGTACTATAAAAGAAATAATAGAAAGACATGGAATAGTAGCAGAAGTTGTTACTATTGATAATAAAAGATTTGCAGTAGTAAAAGAAGATAGATATCAAATAGAATTAGATAATTCCATAGTAGATGGAATGCTTATTGGAATTAAAATAGATAAAACAAAAGTTGGAAAATACTATAAAGCCACATTAGACAAAGTAATAGGCCATAAAAATGCTCCAAAATTAGATGAAAAAAAGATTTTATATGAATATGGAGTAAGTGATGAATTTTCTAATGAAACTATGGAAGAATTAAAAAGTATTCCAAACTCTGTTTCAGAAGAAGAATTAAAAGATAGAAAAGATTTAAGAGATAAGGTTATTTTTACAATTGATGGGGATGATACAAAAGATATAGATGATGCTATAAGTATAGATAAATTAGAAAATGGTAATTATCTTTTAGGAGTTCATATAGCAGATGTAACATATTATGTTAAAGAAAATAGTGCTATTGATATAGATGCAAGAGAAAAAGGTACTAGTGTATATATGCCAGGAGTTGTTTCTCCAATGTATCCGCCACAACTATCAAATGGTATTTGTTCATTAAATCCAAATACTGATAGATTAGCAATTTCTTGTGAAATGGAATTTGATAATAAAGGAACTTTAATTAGCTTTGATATATTTAAAAGTGTAATACATTCTAAAATTCAAATGACATATAAGAAAGTTAATAAAATATTAGAAGAAAACATAATACCAGAATGTTATGAATCATATAGTCAAACAATATTTGAAATGAAAAACTTAGCAGACATTCTTCATAAAATGAGAGAAAGAAGAGGATGTTTAGATTTTGATGCACCAGAAGTAAAAATTAATGTAGATGATAAAGGAAAAGTATTAGATATTACATTAAGAAATATTGGTACAGGTGAAGGATTAATTGAAGACTTTATGTTAGTAGCAAATGAAACAGTAGCAACATATATATGTAATATGGGATTAAATAGTATTTATCGTGTTCATGATTTCCCAAATGAAGAAAGATTAAAAAATACTATAACAGTAATAAAAAATTATGGTGAAAAAATAGATGATAAAATTAGTTTTAAAGATCCACATATTTTACAAAAAATATTAAATCAAATAAAAAATACTGAAAACTTTAATATCTATTCAAATATGATTTTAAGATCAATGGCAAAAGCAGTATATAAAAATATAAATGAAGGACATTTTGGAATTGGAATAGATTGTCATAAAAATGAAGCATATACACATTTTACTTCACCAATAAGAAGATATCCTGATACGACAGTTCATAGAGTATTAACTAATATTTTAAATGGTAATATAGAAAGTATTCAAACAGAAAATTATAAACAAAATATAATAGATATAGCAAATCATTCATCTGAAATGGAACAAGTAGCAGATAGTTGTGAACGTGAAGCAGATAAAATGAAAATGGCAGATTATATGAGTGATTATATTAATAAAGAATTTGATGGCAAAATAGTGGGATTTACAAAACATGGTATGTTTGTTCAACTAAATAACTATGTTGAAGGTAGGGTAGGATTTAACACTATGGATGATTATTATGTTTATAATGAAGAACAAGAAATAGTAGTAGGAGAAAGAAAAAATAAAATTTATCGTTTAGGTGATAAAGTAAAAATCAAAGTAACAAAATCAGATAAAGAAACAAGAGAAATTGATTTTGAAATAGTAAATAAAAATAATGGTGATAAAAATGGAAATATTAAATCGAAAAGCAAGTTTCAATTATTTCATAGAAGAAACAATTGAGTGTGGAATTGAACTCTTTGGTACAGAAGTAAAATCTATAAGAGATGGATCCTGTAATATTAAGGATAGTTATGCTTTAATTAGAGATAATGAAATGTATGTCATTAATATGTTTATTAAACATTATAAAGAAGGTAATATCTTTAATAAAGAAGAAACTAGAAAAAGAAAACTTTTATTACATAAAAAAGAAATACTAAAATTAAAAGAAAAAATAGAAAAAGAAGGATATACTCTTATTCCATTAAAAGTATATTTTTTAAGAAACAAAGTAAAGATTTTATTAGGTATTTGTAAAGGTAAAAAAAATTATGATAAAAGAGAAGTATTAAAAGAAAAAGATATAAAAAGAAAGATAGAAAGAGATTTAAAAAACTACTAAAAGTGGACTTTTTATGTAAAATGTAGTATAATCTCCCTACGGGGCTGATTTGGGTTCGACAATTGTAAAATGGTTTAAATTGCAAGTAGATGGCAATCTTTAAATGCAAAACAAAAATAACTGGAAACAGAAATCAATTAGCATTCGCTTAATATAACGCGAAGCACTCCTTTTATTTTCTTTCCTGTGGAGAATACTAGGGGTAATATTTAGCAGGATATAGGGTGATTTAGTCTTAAAGTCGCTTTGAATAATTAAAGACTTACTAATAAATAGATGTGTTGATTATCGGTTTATTAGGACATTTAAAAATCAACTAAACTTGTAGACGTTTAAATTTGTTTGCTCTTGGACAGGAGTTCGATTCTCCTCAGCTCCACCATTATGTATTTAACTCGAACTTTTATAGTTCGTTTTTCTTTACAAAGTAAGCGGAAAAGTAGATTAAATTATATAATGACCGAAAAGTGACTGAAAAGAGACCGAAAAGTGGCTGAATATGTTGATATAATTTTTATTATTGTATATACTATAATTGAGGTGATAAATAATGTACATTGAAGATGAATATACAGAATTAAAAGTTGAATTAACTAAAGAAATAAAAAAAGAAATAGTAGCTTTTGCTAATACAAAAGGTGGTAAAATCTATATTGGAATAGATGATTGTGGAAAAGTTATTGGTTTAAATGATATCAAAGAGGATATAGAAGCATTATCTGGAATGATTCGTGAAGGAATTAAAACAGACCTGACATTATATACATCAATAATTTTAAAAAAAATAGAAAATAAAGATATTATTGAATTAAATGTAATGGAAGCACCAAATAAACCATATTATCTTTCTGATAAAGGAATTAAAACTTCGGGGGTATATTTAAGATATGGCAATACAAGTGCACCAGCAAGTGTAGAAGTTATTAAAAAAATGCTAATTGAAAATCAAGGAGATTCATTTGAAACATCAATCTCAAAGAATCAAAATCTTCATTTCTTATCTTTAGTAGAAATATTTAATAAAAATAAAATAGAATTGGATGAAAATAAATTTAAAACACTCAATATTATTAATTTAAATGACAACTATACAAATTTAGGATTACTATTGTCTGATGAATGTCCATATTCTATTAAATGTGCAATATATAATGGAAAAAATAAAATGGAATTTAAAGATAGAAAAGAATTTACTGGTTCAATATTAAAACAAGTAAACGATGTGTTTCAATATTTAGAATTATATAATAAAACAAAAGGAAAAATTGTTGGACTTGAAAGAATAGATAGAAAAGATTATCCTGAATATGCTTTAAGAGAAGCTTTGCTTAATGCAGTAATTCACAGAAATTATAATTATACAGGCAGTATCTTAATCTCTTTGTATGATGATCATTTTGAAATAACATCGTTGGGAGGACTTGTAAAAGGGTTAAATATAGATGATTTATATTTAGGTGTTTCAGAAAGCAGGAATCCAAATTTAGCAAACATATTCTATAGGCTAAAATATGTAGAAAGTTTTGGAACAGGCATTGGTAGAATAATAGAATCGTATTCTGATTCTGAAAAAAAGCCATTATTTATAGATACCGATAATGCTTTTATGGTTACTCTGTATAATATGAATTATATGGAAAATAAAGGAAAAACATTACCATCAAATTTATCACAAGAAGAAATAATTGTAGAATATTTAAAACTTAATAATAAAATAAATAGAATAATTGTAGAGAGTTTGCTCAATATATCTTCCACTAGAGCAAAAATTATCTTGAAAGAAATGTGTAATAATAAAATTATAATTACAATTGGTAGTGGAAAAAATACAATGTATATGTTAAAATAAATGAAGTGATTGATTGTGAAATCAATTCCCTTTGAAAAAAGTTGTAGATAACTTTCTCAACAGCACCATTATGCTAATTACTCAAACTGGTTTTGTAAGTTTGAGTTTTTTTATTAAATAAAATAATAATTAGAAATATGACTAACTATGTTACGATTAAATTGGTAGATAAAAGGCAAGCAAAAGGAAGATAACAATGGATATCAATAAAATCTATACAAAAGAGAAAAATATTAATTCTTATTTCAAAAAAAAAAATATAATGAAGAAAAAATTTTTAATATGCAAGTATTAGAATTATTATGTGAATTAAGTGAATTTGCATATGAAACAAAATGCTTTAAGTATTGAAAAATGAAAGGCAAAGTAGTGCTGAAATTACTATACCGGAATTTGCGGATTGTTTAATGATTATATTATCTTTTTGCGATTTGGCTAATATTCAGAAACTAATTATTGAAGAAGTTGATGAAAAAGATATGGTTAAACTATTTATAAATACTTATAAAATTGCTTCATCGTTAACTATTGATTTAGATAAAGAAAAACTATTAAAAGTTTTATCTAATTTACTTGCAATATCTAAATTGTTAAATTATAGTGATGAACGATTATATGAATAGTTAGTAGTTTTTATTGACAAAACTATTTAATTATTATACAATTCAAACGATTGCAAATGGGAGGATTTATGATTGATATTATAAAAGATACATTAATTGATGGATTAAAATTGATACCATTTTTATTTATAGCATTTTTAATTATAGAATTTATTGAACATAAATTAGATAATAAAAGTAAAACTATAATTAGTAAATCTGGTAAAGTTGGACCATTAGTAGGTGGAATCCTTGGCTTATTTCCACAATGTGGATTTTCTGTTATGGCAACTAATTTATATATAACAAGAATTATTACTCTTGGAACACTTATTTCAATTTATTTATCAACAAGTGATGAAATGTTACCATTATTAATATCACATAATACAGATATAAGTATAATAATTAAAATATTAGCAATTAAACTTCTAGTGGGAGTAATATGTGGATTTATAATAGATTTAATTTATAGAAAAAAAGAAATAAAAAAAGAAGATTTTAAAATATGTAACGAAGAACATTGTCATTGTAAAGAAAGTATATTAAAATCTACTATTATACATACATTAAAAACATTACTATTTATTATGTTAATATCATTTATATTAAATATATTAATTTCTACTATTGGAGAAAATACTTTATCAAAAATACTATTACAAAATAGTTTATTTGGTCCTTTTATTGGAAGTTTATTTGGACTTATTCCTAATTGTGGAGCAAGTATTATGATAACTGAATTATATTTAAATAATGCTATATCATTTGGAACAACTATTGCAGGACTTTTAACAGGAAGTGGAGTAGCTTTACTTGTGTTATTTAAGTCAAATAAGAATTTAAAGGATAATTTTACTATTCTTAGTATTATTTATGTTATAGGAGTAGTATTTGGAATTATAATTGATTTAATAAGTTAAATATACAATAAATTTTAAATAATAAAGAAATGATGTTTAGTTATTTCTTTTTTTATATTATAATATAAATATTGGAGGTAAATATATGGATAAGAGATTAGAAGAAGCATTAAATCTAGAAAGAAAAAGACAAGAAGAAAATATTGAACTAATAGCAAGTGAGAATTATACATCAAATGATGTGTTAAAATTACAAGGAAGTATATTAACAAATAAATATGCTGAAGGGTATTCAGGACATAGATATTATGGTGGATGTCAATATATAGATATGGTTGAAACTACTGCAATTGAATATTTAAAAGAATTATATGGCTGTAAATATGCTAATGTACAACCACATTGTGGTAGTAGTGCTAATATGGCAGTGTACAGAGCATTATTAAAGCATGGGGATAAAGTTATGGGAATGAATTTATCACATGGCGGGCATCTAACTCATGGGCATCCAATGAGTTTTAGTGGGCAAGATTATGAAATAGTATCTTATAATGTTAATAAAGATACAGAAGTTATAGATTATGATGAAGTAGAAGAACTTGCATTAAAAGAAAAACCTAAAATGATAATAGCAGGTTATAGTGCATATCCAAGAATTATTGATTTTAAAAAATTTAGAGAAATAGCAGACAAATGCGGTGCTTATCTAATGGTAGATATGGCTCATATAGCAGGGCTTGTTGCGGCAGGGGTACATCCTAGTCCAGTTCCATATGCAGATGTAGTAACATCAACTACTCATAAAACATTAAGAGGACCTCGTGGGGGAATAATATTAACAAATAATGAAGAAATAGCAAAAAAGATAGATAAAATAGTTTTCCCAGGTATTCAAGGTGGACCTTTAATGCATGTAATTGGGGGAAAAGCACAATGCTTTTATGAAGCATTACAAGAAGAATTTAAAACTTATCAACAACAAGTTGTTAAAAACGCTAAAGCATTTAGTGATGAATTTATAAGATTAGGAGCTAGAGTAGTTTCTGGAGGAACTGATAATCACTTACTTTTATTAGATGTTAAGAAAAGTTTTGATATTACAGGCAAACAAGCAGAAGAAACACTTGATAGTATACATATTACTTGTAATAAAAATACAATTCCATTTGATCAAGAAAAACCATTTATTACAAGTGGTATAAGATTAGGAACACCTGCTATGACAACAAGAGGATTTAAAGAAAAAGATTTTGTTGAGTTAGCAAGCATTATTTATACAACTTTAAGTAATATCAATAATGATAAAATAAAAGAAGAACAAAAAGAGAAAGTATTAGAACTAACAAAAAAATATCCACTATTTAAATAGTGGATATTTTCCTATTATCTATAAAATTGATATCTAACTATGGGTCTTTGTTTAGTTGTATCAATATCATATTTATTAATTAAAGTGTTTGTCATTTCAATATAAATATCAATAGCATTATCATATTGATTATTATTAATCATTTTTATTGCAGGTTCTATATAATGCTTTAACATGGTAAGCACTACAATTTTTCTATTTTTATCTTGATATAGAGATTCACAAATATCTGGTCCAAATTGGTTATATTCCTTTAATAAATCATAACAATCTACTTCTTTTTTCATATATGAATCCCTTAAAAATCTTAATGTTTTTAAAGCAGAACAATCATCTTCATAACCTAAAATATCACACATAGCAGTAGTTAAATAACAAGAACTAGAACCACCGACATCTCTTCCTTTAATAGAAGAACGATTACATATTGTATCAGATGGATTATAATAATGCTTTCTTTCACTACAATAAGCTTCTCCATAAGAATTTTTATCTCTTAAATTCATATAATCACAATCACTGCATGTATACCATGACATATATATTCACCCTTTCACGAATGTATATGATATCATAAAATTAAAAAATATGCAAATTTAACAAAATAAGTTGACAAACGCATATAATATAGGTATAATCTAGTATGTAAAAAAGGAAAGAGATGTATTATATCCACCTGATCTGCGAATAGCGATAGGTACAATGCCAATGAAAAATTTATAATTTTTTATATTTTTGGTAGGATAAGGGTACATTTTGTACTCTTTTTATAATTTTTGGAGGTGTTTTGTATAGCAAACAAAGGTAATGATTTGTTATGTAATGAACAAATAAGAAATAGTCAAGTTTTAGTTATTGGTCCAAATGGAGAACAATTAGGAGTTAAAGCAATAAATGATGCTTTAACAATTGCTAATTATGCAGGATTAGATTTAGTTCTAATAAATGCAACAGCAAATCCTGGTGTTTGTAAAATTATGGATTACAACAAATACAAATACGAAAAAACAAAGAAACAAAAAGAAGCAAATAAAAAACAAAGAGCAACAAGTATGGAATTAAAGGAATATCGCTTATCACCAGTAATTGACACTGGAGATTTTGATACAAAAGTTAGAAATGCTTCTAAATATTTAGAAAAAGGTCATAAAATAAAACTATCTGTTAAATTTAAAGGTAGACAAATGGCACATCCAGAACTTGGAGAAGATCAACTAAATAAGTTTGCTGATCGTGTTAAAGAAATAGCTATAGTAGAACAAAGAGCAAAACTTGAAGGAAAAAACATGACTATGTTACTTGCCCCAAATAAATAAAAAATAGGAGGAAAATATGAAAGCAAAAAAAATCAAGTGTAAAACACATAAAGCAACAAGAAAAGTTTTAAACATTAGACAAAGTGGAACTATAACAAAACAAAATGCAGGAAATAATCATCAAACAGGTAAAAAAAATCCATCACAAAAGAAAAAAGCAAAATCTAAATCAGAACTAAATGCATCTGATTTAAAGAGATTGAAAAATATCATATAGTTAACTAGTAAGGAGGGAAATTAGTATGACAAGAGTAAAGAATAGTGTTACAACACGTGCTAGACGTAAAAAAATATTAAAAAAAGCTGAAGGTTACTTTGGAAGTAAACATAGATTATATAAAACAGCAAATGAACAAGTTATGCATTCAGAAAGATATGCATTCCGTGATCGTAAACAAAAGAAAAGAGATTTCAGAAAATTATGGATTACAAGAATTAATGCAGGATGTAGAGAAAATGAAATTAGTTATTCAAGATTTATTGATGGCTTAAATAAAGCAGGAGTAGAAGTTAACAGAAAAATGTTATCTGAACTTGCAATTTATGATAAAGAAGCATTTGCAGGGTTAGTTAAAGTTGCTAAAAGTGGTAAAGTTGAAGTTAAATCAGTAAAAAAAGAAGTTGCTAAAGAAGCAAAACCAGCAACTGAAAAGAAAGAAGCAGTAAAGAAAACTGCAACTAAAAAAGAAACAACTGAAAAAAAAGCACCAGTAAAAAAATCAACTACTAAAAAAGTAGTTAAGGAAGAAAAATAATCATACTAAAGAATTGTAATATCTAGTGCTAATTAATTAGTGATATTATTTAGAATTTAGTAGAAGAAAAAACAAAGGAGAGAGAAAGTTATGACAGTAGTATCAATGAATTATTTATTAGAAGCAGGAGTACATTTTGGACATCAAAAAAGAAGATGGAATCCAAAGATGAAAGAATATATATATACATCACGTGATGATATATATATAATTGATTTACAAAAAACAGCATGTTTAATAGAAGAAGCTTATGCAGCTTTAAAAGAATTAGCCACTAATGATGGAACATTTTTGTTTGTAGGAACAAAAAAACAAGCTAATGAAGCAATGAAGGAAAGTGCTCAAAGAACAGGAATGTATTATGTTATTGAAAGATGGTTAGGTGGAACTTTAACTAATTTTAGAACAATAAGAAGTAGAATTAAAAGACTTGATGAAATAGAAGCTATGGAAAAAGAAGGTACTTTTGAATTATTACCTAAAAAAGAAGTTTCTAAATTAAAAAAAGAATATGATAAATTAAATCGTAATCTTTGTGGAATTAGAGATATGAAAAAGCTTCCTAATGCTTTAATTATTGTTGATCCTAG
>CAZCLV010000017.1:0-14954 GCA_964499645.1 uncultured Mycoplasma sp. | reverse complement strand
CCATATAATAAATATTTTGCCAATAGTTTAGTGTCAGTAAATATTTGCTTGTCAGCAGGAACAAAATCTTCTTTTATTGTTACTTTTTCTTTTAGATAAACATTTTCTATTATTGTTCCTTCTTCTAAATCTTTTATTTTTACTTGTTCTTCATTAACATACGCTTGATATTTTTCTTCATCAATAAAAGCATATATTGTACTTGTTATTGCTTCTTCAAATATTTTTTTATCTAATACATAGATTGTATCTTTTAATTTTAGTTCTGTTTCTTTCTTTTCATCTTCTTTATTATCTTTATTAGTTTTAGTAGCTTCTTTTTCTGTTTCTTCATAAACACTTATAGTATATCCTTTTATTGTAAAAGATTCTTCATCTTTTATTTTATTATATACTGATTTAGCAGCCTCTAAGTTTTCATTATATGATAACTCTGGTTTTATTTCTAATCCTGTTGGAATATATACTTTTGAAACATTATATTTTTCCTTTATACTTTCTTGTTCTTTATCTATATAGTTTTCTAAATCTGATGCCTTTTTTATTACACCAACGGAACTGCCATTTAAATATATTCTATACACACCTTGTGCTCCGTAATAAGTATTTACATTATCAGAAAACATTACTAATAATATACTTATCGTAATTCCTAATATTGAAAATAAAATAGTTTTAAATTTAGTCAACATATTCACCTTCTTTTTTCTCGTCACCTTTGTAGTTTAAGAAAGATAAGGTATTCTTTTTAAATAATAATTCTGCTGTACCGATTTGTCCACTACGGTTTTTCTTTATAATAACTTCTGTTTTGCTCATATTATTATCCATTTTTGATTCTTTGTTGTAATAATCATCACGATAAATAAATGCAACAATATCTGCATCTTGTTCAATTGAACCTGATTCTCTTAAATCACTTAAAATAGGTCTTTTGTCTTCTCGTAACTCAGGTGTTCTTGATAATTGTGCAAGACAAACTATTGGTATTTTTAGTTCTAAGGCTAATGTTTTTAATGATCTTGATATTTCAGATACTTCTTGTTGTCTATTTCCAGCATATCTATTATTACTTCCAATTAATGTTAAGTAATCGATAAATATTATTCCTAAATTTTCATCTAAGTTAGCAATTCTACGACATTTTGATCTTATATCTCCAATTGTAACTCCTGGAGAATCATCTATATATATATTTGTTTCTCCCAATTGGCTAATTGCTTCATTTATTCTCTTCCAATCTTCATTTAAAAGATTACCATTTTGTAATTTCGAAGCATCTATTTGACCTAATGAACTAATCATACGACTTACTAATTGATCTGCTCTCATTTCTAATGTAAATATAATTACAGATTTTTTAGAGTTAAGAGCTATATTAGTTGCCATATTTAAAGCAAGTGCTGTTTTTCCCATGGAAGGTCTTGCCGCTAAAATAATCAATTCATTTTCATGAAATCCATTTGTTATTTTATCTACATCAAACATTCCTGTTGATAATCCACTTATTTTTCCTTTATTTTCTGCCAATTTTTCTAATTTTTCTTGAAATTCAGAAATAACTTCTGGCATTGTTTTAAATTCTGATGATTTTCTATTTTTAATTACATTTAGTATTTTTGATTCTGCTTTATCAAGCGTTTCATTTATTGGACCATCATTTTGATAACCCATTGTTGCTATTTCTGTTGCTTCATTTATTAATGATCTTAAAACGCTTTTATCTTCTACTATTTTAATATAATGGTCAATGTTGGCAGCTGTTGGTGTTGCATCAAGTATTTCTGTTAGATATTCAACTCCACCTACTTCTTGTAAAATGTTTTTATCTTTTAAAGCATTGGTAACTGTTGTAATATCTATTGCAACTTCCCTATTAGCTAAATCTTTAATGCAATCAAAGATTTTACCATTTTTTTCTAAAAAGAAGTTTTCAATATTTAAACTTTCTATCGCTTTTTGTAAAGCATATTTTGATAAAAACATTGAACCAATTACTGATTGTTCTGCTTCTATATTATTTGGTATTTCTTTTTTCACATTATCACCTACTTTTACTATTTTGTTATTTCTATTTTTATATCTGCCTTAATTTCTTTATATAGTTCAACTTCTATATTATGAAAACCTATTGATGCTATTGGATTTTTAATAATTATTTGATTTTTTTCAATCTTATATTTTTCATCTAACTTTTCTTTTATTTGTTTAACTGAAACACTTCCAAATACTTTGTCTTGTGCTCCTGTTTTAACTTTAAAAGTATACTTTTCTTGTTCTAATTTTTCTTTAAGTATTATAGCTTCTTTTTTCTTTATTTCATCTAGTTCTTGTTCTTTTTTATATTCTCTTTCTAATGTTTTAACACTTTCGTCTGTTTTCTTAATAGCATATCCTTTCTTAATTAAAAAGTTTTCTGCATATCCATCTTTTACTTCTTTAAATTGACCTTTTTTTCCTTGACCTTTTAAATCTTTAATAAAAATTACTTGCATTTTTATTCCTCCTAGTCTTTTAAAATTTCAATTAATTGATCTTCTACTTCATTAATATCATTTGAGATTATTTTTGTTGCGCCTTCTACTTTATTGCCTCCACCATTTAATTCGCTCATTATTCTGCCAATATGATTTTTTCCAAGTGTTCTACCACTTATTCCTATTTCTTTGTTGTTTAAATATCCTATTACAAATGATGTTTCTATATTATTAAATAATAACAATGTTTCTGCTACCTTAGCTAAATCTTCTCTTCTATATATTACATTTTTAACACCTTTAGCAATAGCAATGTTTTTATCTATTATTCTAACATTAGTTAACATTTTTTGTCTAGTAATAAATTTCTTTATATCTTGTTTTAGTAAATATTGTACTTCTATTGGTGATGCATTTTTACTAACTAGATAATGTGCACAATAAAATGTATCTTTATCTGCTCTTAATATAAAGTTGTTTGTATCCAATACAATACCAGATAATAGTATTGTAGCTATATCTTCAGAAAACTTAATTCTTAATTTTTTTAATAAATATGCAAATATTTCGCAAGTGCTTGATGCTTCTGAATCAATATATAAATTAGCATTTTTTATTGTTTCTTTTCCTGTGTCATGATGATCTATTACAATTATATTACTAAAAGATTCTAGCATATAATTACATGAAATTAATTTTTCTTTATTTGTATCCACTATTATAAGTAGACTATCTTCAAAATCTTTAATTTCATTTGATTTTATAATATTTAGTTTTTTTACTTTATCTATTGCTTTTTTTACTCCTGGTTCTAATTCTTTATCTTCTATAATAATATATGGCTTTTTATTAAACTTTTTAACTATTAAAAAAGCTCCTAATATTGCCCCAAAAGCATCTAAATCAATATAGTTATGACCTATTATATATATATTACTATGTCTTTTTATTTCTCTAATTAATTCTTTCTTTAATTTAACTATTTCCATATAACATCCTCACTTGTATATTTATTATACTATAAGTTTCTTTATATTACAAAAAAAATAAACATTATTTTAATGTTTATTTTAATTATTTTGTATAAGGTAATAAAGCGATTGCACGAGCTCTTTTAATTTGTTCTGCTATATATCTTTGGTGCTTTGCACAAGCTCCTGTTATACGTCTTGGTAAGATTTTACCTTTTTCATTTATATATTTTTTTAAGATATCAACATCTTTATAATTTATATCTTTTCCAGTACACATATAGCATACTTTTTTCTTTTTTCTATAAAATTCTGCCATGATTTTTTTCCTTTCTTTTAGAATGGTAAGTCATCATCTTCAATTTTTATTTCTTCACCAAAGTCTTTAAATGGATCATCTTTAATATCAGTAGTTTGAACATCTATATCATTATTAAAATCATATGGATTTACATCATTTCCTGAATTAGTTGATTTTTGTTCACGACTTGCTTTTGTATCTAGAAATTGAACATTGTCTGCTACTACTTCGGTCACATATCTTTTTTGACCATCTTTATCATCATATGTTCTTGTTTGAATACGACCGTCAATAGCAACTTGACTTCCTTGTGTTATATAATTTTTAACATTTTCTGCTTGTTTTCTCCAAACAACTATGTTAATAAAATCTGTTTCTCTTTCTCCATTAGCACCTGCAAAATTGCGATTTACTGCTAAAGAAAATGTTGCAACAGCTATATTTGATCCTGTATATCTAAGTTCAGGATCACGAACTAATCTTCCTATTAAAAATACTTTATTCATATTCCTTTACCTCTTAATCTTCAATTTTGATTACTAAATGACGGATAATATTTTCATTTACATTACTAATACGATTAATTTCTGCTATTAATGAAGCATCTGCTTCAAATGTAAATAAGAAATAATAACCTTTTTTATGTTTTTGAATTTCATAGGCTAAATCTTTTTGACCCATTTCTTTTTCTTCGATAATTTTTCCTTTAGATTTTTTAATGACATTTTTTATATCATCAGCAACTTTCTTTATATTTGCTTCTTCTAAAGTAGGATTAACGATAAACATAAGTTCATATTTATTCATTTTTTCCACCTCCTTTTGGACATTTGGCTTCTTACGAAGCAAGGAGTAATTTAATTACTCGCAATGTATTATACCAAACAATTATATAAAATGTCTAGTATTTTATATTTAAATTATAACTTTTATATTTTAAATTATAACCTTTTTTATAAAAAAAACTAATTTTTGATTAGTTTTTATTGTTTGTTTGCTATTTTTTTAATTCTTTGTAGCCCTTTTTGCTCTACTATACTTATTCCTTGCCTTGTTATTCCAAATATTTTGCCAACTTCTTTTTGTGTACAACATTGTCCATCTTCTAAACCATATCTTTTTATTATTATTTGTTGTTCACGCTCTTTTAGTTTAGATAAATAAAACTTAATTAACATTTTTTCTTCAATATCTTCAATAAAATAAGTAGAAGTTAAATCTTCATATTCAAATTCTTTTTCGTCTCCTTTAAAATTTGTGGTTGTTAAAGAAGAAAATAATTGTGGATCATTTTTTATATTTAAAACACGTTCTATGCTTTCCTCGCTTGTATTAAAATAATTTGCTAAATCTGAAATTGAATATTTAATTTCTTGATTTTCAGCAAGAAATTTTTTAATTTTTCTTGATAATTTACCTGTATTTGTAGGAATTCTTATCATTCGTGCTTGTTCATTTATGGCTTCACATATTTTTCCTTTTACCCAATGATTAGCATAATTAGCAAATGTTCCTAATTCAGATTGATATCGTTTTGCTGCTTCAATTAAACCAATATTTCCCTCTTGAATAATGTCTTCATAAGGCAATCCTTTTCCTAAAAAACTTTGTGCTATTGCTCCTACTAATCTTAAGTTTGCTTCTACTATCTTATTTACGGCAGTTAAATCTCCAGCATCTCTTTGCTTTACTAATTCGTTAATTTCTCTTGAAGTTAGCATTTTGGTATGTTCAACTTCAATTCTATACATTTTTGCAGGGTTATTAAGATATATCTCTAAATCTTTTTGATAACATTCATTCTCTTCAAAATATTTAATTTGAATATCTTTATCTTCTAAATAATTATATAAATGATACATTAAATTACTATTTAACTCTCTTAATTTTTTCATAATAATTCTAACTATTGCAAACTTTATTTCCCCATCTTCTACTTTAGGCAATACAATAGCATCTAGTTGATTATATATCTCCTCTAAGCTTTCATTTTCTTTATTCTTCATATTTCATTTCCCCACTTAATTTTATATTTAAAATATTACATAAAAATTGCCTTATATTTTAACATTTTTTTAAGTTTTTGTCAAAAAAAAGATATTTTTATAAAATTTATAAATTATAATTTATAAATTTTATTTTCATAATCTTTGACAAAGTATTTAATGTTTGTTTTACCTTTTGTAATTATCTCATGTCCTTCTTCTTCAAGTTTTTGTTTTTGAAATTCTACTCCGCCTGGGTACTTTTGATTTAATTCTCCATCTGCTTTTAGCGTTCTCCAATAAGGTGTTGTATTCTTTTCTCTTTGATGACTTGCCCAAGCACATATATTTATAAATATTCCTGCAGTTAATGGACAAGTAACTTCAACATTATTGCTTTTAGCAATGTATTTTCTTATTTCTGGAATTGTTATTACTTTTCCTTTTGGAACTTTATTCATTATTTCATTATAAAAAAGTGGTGGCGCAATTATCATTGTCTTTCCACCCCATTTTTTAGCAGCTTCATCATTTAATTCTATTATTTTAGGCATATCTTTATTATTATTCATCTTTTTATTGAAATCTTTTTTTTCTTCGTTTGCCATAGTTTCCTCCAAATTAAATATTAAGATACTTTAATACTGAAAATGTTATTATTGAAATAACAAATATTAAAACTAAAATACCTGCAAATGCTAATATAAATGATGAACCACTATTAAATGGGTTAACACCATTTGCTTCACCATTGTAGTTCGATTGATTTGACAATAATTCTATTGGTACATCTTGCGTTGTATTATGGTGTTCTCCATTGGTAAGTACCCTTACGTTTGGTCTTTCCATACTGTTACCACTTGGCAAACTTTCTTGAGCATGTGAAATTTCAGATTGTGAATTATAACTACCAATAATATTATCTAGTCCTAATCTTTGCTTAACATTTTCTATTCCTAATGGATTGTCTTCAAAAATTTTTTCTTCAAAATCTCCATATCTATTGTTCATTTATTTCACCCTCTTTTACTAATCTATTAGTTTCCTTTGCTACTAAAAGTGTTATTCTTCTTAATTGATCTTCATTTAGATTATATAGTGCAAAAGCTTCTTTGATATTATTTTCTATTTTTTCTGTAAAATGAGTCTTATAATATTCACTAAAAGACATACTATAATCCATTTTTCTAAATATTTTTATAAAATAATCACGTAACCAATTTGGAACTTTACTCATATATAGATCAAAGTTTTCTAGAACAGTCATGTCACTATTTACTGCTTCTTTATTTTCATTATAATACCAACCTAATACCATAAGTGCAAAAGAAACTCTTTTGTGTTCTACTGTTGATTTTCTATCTGCTATTAAACTTATTCCAGTATTATAACCTGCTATTGTTTTTTCTAGCATATCTTCTGTGGCAAATAATTTTTCTGGTAATATTATTTCACCTGTTGTTATATTTATATTAATATCATCTAAGTTTATTTTAATTAATTTTCGTTCTTCTTTTTCTATTGCATCTGAAACTAACTTCATTAAACGACAAAAAGTCTGTATTTTTACAGAATCTTCAAAATCATCTCTATTATCAATATATGCTCTTAATGATATTATATTGTTATTCATAGACAACACCTCTATCATAATTAGTATATCACGATATTATATTTCCAATAGAAATTTACGTAATTTCTTTTTAATTTTTACTAATTTATTGTCAACTACTTTAATACTTATATCCAATAGTTTAGAAATTTCTTTATAATTAAAAGAATTATATCTTAATTCAAATATATTTGCATCTATAAACTCTAAATTATTTTTAAACTCTATTATTTGTCTTGTAATCAAGCTTTCTTCCATTAGTTTTTCAGGTGAATCTATATATCCTGTTTCTTCAAAGAAAGCCAAATCATCATGTAATGATGCTAATGTTGATGATTTATTCTTATCTCTTAAACTTTTTTTATATATTGCTAATATTTGTCCTTTAATGCACATAAAAGCAAACGTATAAAATAATATGTTTTTATCTTCTTTGTACGATTTTATTGCTCTATATAAACCAATTCTTCCTTCTTGAACTAAGTCCTGAAAATCAATATTAAAATCCTTAAAGATTCTATAATAATGATTAACAATCTTTTTTATTAATGGTTCATATTTTTTTAACATTATATTTAACGCTTGCTCATCTTCTTCTTGTATTAAATAAATTAATTCATAATCGTTGTTGATTTCATAATCCATGGATTCTCCTTACTAACTTCGTTGTCTTACCACTTCATATATCATAATTCCTAAGGCAACAGAAGCATTTAAACTATTAATTTTTCCTGTCATGGGAATTGATACTATAAAATCAGATGATTTTTTTACTAATTCAGATACTCCTTTTCCTTCGTTTCCAATAATTATACAAGTACTTCCTTTATAATCAACATTTGTATAACATTCCCCATTCATTTCAGTGGCTGTTATCCAATATCCTTTATCTTTTAAATAATTAATTGTTTGATTTAAGTTAGTAACCATGCATATCTTCATATTAACTGCTGCTCCAGAGCTTGTTTTCATAACGGTTGAATTAACAGAAACACTTCTGTCTTTTGGAATAATTATTCCATCTACTCCTGCGGCTTCACATGTTCTTATAATTGCACCAAAGTTATGAGTATCTTCAATATGATCTAGCATAACAATTAGACCATTATTACAAATAATATCATCTATATCTGCATATTTGTATTCCCCAACATCTACTATTATACCTTGATGATTTCCTTCTGCAAGTTGGTCTAATTCATATTTTGATACAAAAAATGGATGAATATTTAATTTTTCTATTAGTGAAAATATATTATTATCTCTAAAGTTCTTATCTAAATATAATTTTTTTATGTTTTTTTGATTTTTTAATATTTCTTCACAACTGTTTTTTCCATATACTAACATAATATTACCTCTTTTACATTTTTATTATTTCTTTTATTATTTCATCTATTTTATCATTTTGATTTGTTACTTCAAAATATCCTATAATAGTTTCAAATGCTGTTGCATGTTTATAAGTTAAAATATCACAATTTTTTGGTTTTGAATGACTCTTACTATTTCTCGAATTTCTTATTATATTTAATTCTTCATCATTAAAGAAGTTTTTATTAATTAATTCATTTAAAAAATAAGCTTGTTTTTTTGCACTTACAAAGTTCAAAGCATTTTGTTGAAGGTCATTTACCTTAACTATATTTTTACTTATTAAATATTTTCTAATTCTAACTTCGTAAACTGCATCTCCTAAATAAGCAAGTACAAGTGAACTGTTTTTTATTTGTTCCATATTTTTCTCCTAACTAAGAAAAGAGATAAGTTATCTCTAATATTAAATATTTTCTATAATAAAATATCCTAAATTTGCTATGTTTACTATTTTTGACATTTTAATAACCTCTATTGTCTTAACTTTTTCTTCATACGTTAATATTTTACTTTTTTCTATATAGACAATTGATTTTTCAATAACTTCGTCCACATATTTTATCATTATTACTTGATATACAAATACTATTGTTAATAGCAATATTCCAAATATGAATAAATTTTTCCATAATATAATTCCAAAAAGTGTACTAACAATACCAATTTTAGAACATATAGATAATATTTTTTCTAAATTATTATATATTTTTAATGATTTATGACCTTTTTTCATTAATAATATGCTATTTGCTTCATATATTGAATTTGCTATTGATGAAATATTTTCACCATGAAAGTTATTACTAGTTAGTTTTAATGTATCTCTATTTTGTTCATAAGTATTTACATAACTATTTCTTTTTTCAACAATATATATATTATTTAATTTGTTTTCTTTAAATATTTTATCTGCTATTTCAAATCCACAGATGTTTCCTTTTACCTTAATATTTTTATAATAGTTATGTTTTATATTTATATAAATTAAAGATATTGTTATTGAAAACATAATTATTAAAGTTAATATATAATAAATCATAACATTATTCCTTTCATATTAATTCGTATGTAGTGCCTTCTTTTGTATCTATTAGTTTTATTCCTTTTGATTCTAATTCATCTCTAATTTGATCTGCTAAAGAATAATTTTTATTTTCTTTTGCTTCTTTTCTTTCACTTATTTTTTTATTTATATAATCTTCATCAATATTATTGTTTTTTTCTTTATCTTTTAATAAATCTAAGCTTAATACTTTATCATAAGAAATAATTATTTCTTTTTTAGTAGATTCATTTAATTTATTATCTTTTAAAACTTCAAAAACTAATGTTAACATAGATGATGTATTTAAATCATTACTAATAGCATTTTTAAATCTGTTTTCATAAGATATTAACATTTCATTGTTAATATCTCCATCATTTTCTAATTTAGATGTTTTATTTTTTAGTTTTAAATATGCTTGTTCTGCTATATCTAAAGAATCATAACTAAAAACTAATTGCTTACGATAATGTGAACCTAAGCAAAAGAATCTATAACTTAATGGATTGTATCCTTTTGATTCAAGTAAACTTAGAGTTAAAAATTCTCCTTTTGATTTGCTCATTTTACCGGTTTGATCTATTAACCATTCTCCGTGAGACCAGTAATTACACCATTTATGTCCTAAATATGCTTCTGATTGTGCTATTTCATTGGTATGATGAGGAAATATATTATCTACTCCACCACAATGTATATCTAGATATTCTCCTAAATATATATTTGCTAAAGTAGAACATTCTATATGCCATCCAGGATATCCTGTTCCCCATGGACTGTCCCATTTTTGTTCTTGATCTTCAAATTTGCTTTTAGTAAACCATAACCCAAAATCATAAGGATTTCTTTTTAGTTTATCTTCTTCAACATCATCTCTAGCTCCAACAATTAACTCTTCTTCATTTTTGCCAGATAATTTATAATAATCTTTTGCTTTTGTTATATCAAAATAAACATTTCCTCCTGATTGATAAGCAATTTTTTTTTCAAGTAATACTTCAATTACTTTTATATAATCATTAATATGATTGGTTGCTTTTTCTACTATTTCAGGTTTCTTAATATTTAATTTCTTAAAATCATAAAAGAATGAATTTGTGTAATAATCTGCTATTTCTCGTGGAGTTTTTCCTTCTCGTTGTGCTCCTTTAACCATTTTATCTAATCCACTATCAGCGTCATTTACAATATGACCAACATCTGTAATATTCATAGCTCTTTTTACTGTATATCCTAAATAGTTTAATGATTTTTCTAAAATATCTTCAAATATATAAGATCGAAGATTTCCTATATGTGCATAATCATATACAGTAGGTCCACATGTATACATTGTTACTTTTTCTTTATTATAGGGAACAAAATCTTCTATACTTTTTGTTAAAGTATTATATATTTTCATTTAAAACACCTCTTTTATTTTAATCTATTTAAAACTTTTTCTTTTCCTAATAAATAAATTGTATCTGGAAGTTCTGGTCCATGCATTTGTCCTGATACTTTTATTCTTATAGGCATATATAACATTTTTCCTTTTACTTCTGCTTTTTCTTTAGTATTATTAATTGCTAAATTAATATTTTCCACATTCCAATCTGTAATATTTTCTATTTCTTTTTTAAATACTTCTATTGTATGTGATATTGCTTCTTCTTTCATAAATTCAATGCATTCTTCATTGGGATTTATTTCTTCTTTAAAAAATAAATCTGTTAATTCTACTATTTCTTTACCATAACTAATATGATTTTGATATATAGATATTAAATGTTCTATCCAAGAATTAGTTTTATTACTTAAATTATATGCTTCTTTTAAGTGTGGTATTGTTATTTCAAGTAATCTTTCTTTTGTTAGTTCTTTTATATAATGTGCATTAACCCATTGTAATTTTTTTACATCATAACTTCCGCTTGAGTTATGAATACGATTAATGTTAAATTTTCCAATTAATTCGTCCATAGACATTATTTCTTTATTATCTTCTGGAGTCCATCCAATAAATGCTAAATAATTTACTATTGCTTCTGGTAAATAACCATCATCTAATAAATTTTTTAAGTTGTCATCTTTATTTCTTTTACTTATTTTAGTTCCATCTGCTTTTGTTACAAGTGGCATATGTATGTATTCTGGACTTTTCCAACCAAATGCTTTATAAAGTAATAAATATTTTGGAGTTGATGATAAATATTCTACTCCTCTTGTAACATGGCTTATTTCCATTAAATGATCATCAATAACATTGGCAAAGTTATATGTTGGATAACCATCGCTTTTTAATAATATTTGGTCTTCAAGAACTTTATTTTCTATTTCAATATGTCCATATACTAAATCTTCATATGAAGTTATACCTTCTTTAGGCATATTTTGACGAATAACATACTTTTCACCATTTGCAATCTTTTCATTAATTTCTTCAGTAGTTAAATTTTTACAATGTCCATCATACATAAATGGTTTTTTTTCTTTATCTGCTAATTGTCTTAAAGATTCAAGTCTTTCTTCACTACAAAAACAATAGTATGCTTCTTTTTTTTCTACTAATTCTAAAGCATATTTTTTATATAAATCTAATCTTTCACTTTGAGTATATGGTCCATAGTTTCCACCATTAAGTGGTCCTTCATCTACTGTTATATTAAATGTATTAAATACATCATATATAAAGTCTACTGCGCCTTCTACATATCTAGTTTGATCAGTATCTTCAATTCTTAATATAAAATCCCCATTCATACTTTTTGAAATTAAATATGGGAATAATGCTGCTCTTAAATTGCCTACATGCATATATCCTGTAGGACTTGGAGCAAATCTTGTTCTGACTTTTGTCATAAATATCACCTGGTGTTATTATAACACATAAATTTTTAGTTTTAAACTATTGAAACTTTATTTTACAAAGAAAAAAGGACATTTTATGCCCTATATTATTGATTTTTTATTATTTTCTTCTATATCTTGTTGATATTTATTAATTGTGTAATTAAAGTTTTGTCTTAATTCAGGAATAGTTAAGTTTCTTTCTACTATTTCACAATTTCTCATTATATAATTATTATCATTGTTAAAAATAAAATTAGCAGCAAGCTCTCTTTGTATCTTTTCTATTAAATTTCCCTGTGTATTTATGCTCCCATCAAACTCATATCCACCAGGCATTACTATTTTTCTAGAAGTTCCTATTAAAACATCACCTATTAATAATTTATCTATTGTATAAATCTTTTCTAAATCAAGCATTAAACTTTCAAATTTTCCTTCTTGTACTAAGAAAGATTCATAAATTTTTTTTAATTGGCTTCTTCCGTCTGTTTTAAATCCTAATGCTAATAGTTGATATAATGGCATACCTAAACTATTAGATAAAAGCACCAATATATTACCATTTAATTGATATTCAAATAATGGACTATAGCAAATATAGTTTTCGTGCCCTTTTATTACATTTGTTTGTTCTCTATAATTAAGATTTTCATTATTAGAAGTATAATATAGTATTTCAGTAATATATTGTATTGATCCTTTTGTTAGAAACATTCCTGTTTTTCCATCAAAGAATCCACATTCTCTATGATTATCAATTTCTCTTGTTTGTAAAAGATCAGTCATTTCCCTAAAAAAATACATTTTTGTAGATTCTTCATCCAACTCTGTATTTATTATAACTCTCGTGTTATCTCTTTTACTTTTTTTTATTCCTAAATCATCTTCAGTAATAATTGTTAATAATTGAGGAAGTTTTTTTATTGTTTCATTGAGATTTAAATCTAAATTTCCATCTCTATTAAATTCACTTAGTGCATCAATATAATCCGCTATTAAAAAAAAGTATTTATCCGAAATAGAATGTTCAATATCTTTATATTGTAATTTTATTTCTTCTACTAAACCACTATTAAGTAATTCTTGTTCTCTTTGTTCCTTTGTTTTCACACCATCACCTATTTTAATTATATCATAAAAAAATACCAACATATAATTTGTTAATATTTTTACAGCTATTTTACAATTTTCAATTATTTACCTATTCCAGCAAAAACAGTATTATATAATATTCAATTTCTAAAATAATAAAATGGTTGTATTTAAAAAGTAGGCGTTAACCCTACTAATTACTATTTTTCAATTAATAATTCAATTTCATCATTCAAAGTTTTTAAATAACACATTCCACCAATAGGAAAGGTAATAGTGGGAGTAGTATGTCCAAAATCTGCATTTATTATGATAGGAATATTTTTTAATTTCTTCTTATTTTTTATCAGTTTTCCCATTTTTCATTTTTTATTATTACTTAAAGAGTTAAATGCAATTTTTTTATTTAACTAATCAAAGGGAAAAGTCTTTATTTTACAATAAAAAAAGATAATTTTGTTATCTTTTTATTTTTCTTAATATATAATTATTCCAACTTTTACTTTCATTGGAATTTGTAACAGATTTAGTATTTAAAAAATTTACAATTTTCATGTTTTCATATAATGAAATTATATCATCAAACTCTTTTTTAGTATAATAACTATAAAATCTACCTTTAGAATCGATTTCTTCTCCAGTTCCATTTTTTAAGCTAATATACATATAACCTTCTTCTTTAAGAGCTTCTATCATTTTTTTAATTACTATTAATAACTCTTTCTTTGAAATATGTAATAGAGATGCACAAGCCCATATTCCATCAAATGTATTTTTATCATTTAAATCTTTAAATTCAGAATGTATTACTTCTTGCATTATATTTGTTGATGCTAAAGTACACATTTCTTTGGAAGCATCAATTGCTTTTACTCTATAGCCATTATTTAAAAAGTATTTACTATCTCTCCCTGAACCACAACCAAAATCTAAAATATATGAACCCTTTTTTATATTTTTTAAAAAAAGATCATAACTGGTTTGCATATTTGCATTACTTGTTTCAAAAAAATACTTTTCTGCATTGTTATCATAATAAGATATTGTATTATTATCCATTAAAACCACCTATTACAACTATATTATTCATTTGAATTTTATTAAAGATTTTTTAATCTTTAAAAACGTATCTAATCTGTTTTTGACCTTGTTTTTCAGTGCTTTAAACTATTTACCACAACAGTTTTTGTATTTCTTACCTGAACCACATGGCTTGATGAAATCGTTCATTTGAGTTCACTTGAAACGTTAAGGCCCTTTAA
>CAZCLV010000016.1:0-15094 GCA_964499645.1 uncultured Mycoplasma sp. | reverse complement strand
ACTCCTTATTCTAAATAATTGTCTGTTTTCCATATGCCTTCTTTACTTTTTGAATTATATACTTTATATGTAAACTCATTACTACTTTTTGGTGTAAACACTGTATATAATTCTATTGTTTTTGCACTTGCAAAGGGAATAACAGTTTCTCCTATTGCTTTGTATGTTAATTCACATTTAAAGATATAATTAGTTTTATATTTTTCTATAAACTTACAAGTTGTTTTATCTATATTACTAATATTTTCTATTTTTCTTCTTGTTTTTCCTAAATCATCTTCACCATTTTTATATGAAAACCAAGATTCTATTGCTTTCACTCCAAATTTTTCATTTTTATATGGATCCATAAAACATCCAGTTACCATAAATGATAAAATAATTAACAATCCTAAAAATATATATTTATTTTTCATATTATTACCTCATACTTATAATACCATATTTATATTAAATATTCTATTTGTTATTTAATATTCTTGCCATTTTTACTCCTGAGGCAGATGCCATCATTAATCCTGTTGTTAATCCACCACCATCTCCAATTGAATACAATCCTTTTATATTTGTTTGAAACTCTTTATCAACAATTAATTCATTACTATAAAACTTTATTTCTGGACCATATAATAAATTATCTGGATGTCCAAAGCCTTCTACTACTTTATCCATTTTTTTAATAAATTCTAAAATATCTGTCATTGTTCTATATCCTAAAGCAAAGGTAATATCACCAGGTACAGCAGTTTTTAAAGTTGGAACTACTGTATTTTTATCTAATTCTTCTTGCCAAGTTCTTTTTCCTCTTGTAATATCTCCAAGTCTTTGAACTAATATATTTCCTTCTGCTAAAGCATTCATATTTTTTGCAATATTTTTACCATATTCAATTGGTTTCTTAAATGGATAAGTAAACTTGTGGGAAACTAATATTGCTAAATTTGTATTTGTACTTTTTCTTTCTTTATATGAATGCCCATTTACTAATGTTAGACCATCTTCATATACTTCCGTTGCTACAAAGCCACTTGGATTTTGACAAAATGTTCTTACTCTATCTCTAAATGGTTCTGGATATCCAATTATTTTTCCTTCATATAATAAAGTATTAATCTTTTTCATTACTTTATCAGGTAGTTCATATCTAATACCTATATCAACAAATCCTAGTCTTGTTTTAATGTTGTTTTCTTTACATATTTCTTCTAACCAATCTGCTCCTGCTCTACCTACTGCCAAAACAACTTCATTAGCAGTAATTATTTCTAATTCACTATCTTTTTTTAATAGATTTTTAATTTTTACTCCTGCTATTTTATTATCTTTTATTACTAAGTTAACTACTTCTGTATTAAATATCATATCTACTTTATCTTGTAAATAATCTTGTAACTTTTTATATAAAATATGGGCTTTTTCTGTACCTAAATGTCTAATTGGAATGTCTATTAAATCTAATCCTTCTTTTTTAGATTTGTTTTGTAAGTCAATTATTTTATCTTTATTTTTTAACCCATTTAGTTTAGTATCAGCACCAAATTCTAGATATATATTATCTGTATACGCTAACAATTGTTTTAATTCATCATTTGATAAAGATTCTTTTATATATGCTCCCCCATTGCCACCTACATATATATCATTATTTATCTCATTAAATGTTGATAAATGATATGACAATAACTTACCATCTGAAAATGCTCCTGCCCCACTAAATCCACTTGTTATACTACAAGTCGGTTTACATTTTATACATTTATTTTTGTTTTCTATAAAGCATTTTCTATCTTCAATTCTTCTTCCTTTTTCAATAAATAAAATTTTTTTATTACTATTTAATTTTATCATTTCATATGCTAAGAAAACTGCACTAGGTCCAAGTCCAACTACAATTATGTCATATTTTTTATTCATATTAGTCACTCCTATATATATTTTACAATTTTAAAGTCTTATAATCAAACATAAAAAGAAATAAAACATTTTATTCCTTTCTATATAGCTATTTTAATTCTTTAAGTTCTTGTTTTTCTTTATTCTTTTTTATTTTAGAATACACTGTTGTTATAATTATTCCTATTACAGTAACAATTGCTCCTGTTATTAAAATATCAATAAATGTTGTTTCTAAAAGTTTGATAATAAATACCTCTATTGTACCATTAGTTGATATAATATATTTTATTCCTATTAATTGAACAAAATAACTAATCATTAATAAAGCACCTATTATTATCGTAGGAATACCAACCCATATTAATGGTTTATATAAAGACCATCTAAATAATGATATCGTAAAATATATTATTATAAAACAACAAATAATTGCTAGTAAAAAATATGAAGAAGATAATATTTCTATTTCATTTTTAAATTGATCACTATCTAATGTTGATGATAATACTTCTTTTCTTTCTGGTATTTCATTATTTACTTCAATAATTATTGATTCAAGGAAAGTATCAAACTTTACTTTTTCATCAATAGTTAAATAATTCGTTATTTCAGTAATATCTATTGCTTCATAAATATCAGTAATAGTTAATTGTGGTTTTTCTTCATTAAATAAAATATATTTTGAAAATTGTGATGTAATTTTAGATACTAATTTTGTTAATCCATCACTTTCTAATATTTTTTCTGATAAATTGCTAGGTATATTATACTTCTTAAGTTCATTTTCTATTATATCTTTTATTGTTTCATTTTCTTGATATTTTTCTTTTAAAGATCCTTCTGCGGGTAAAGAAATTATATTAACTGTTTCAAGGTATTTATTTAAAGTTTTCTCTTGTACAAGATGTTCTGTAAATAATAGTGATATAAATGCTAATAATAATAAGAAAAAAATAATTGAAAGAAAAAATGATAATATTGCTCCAATTGCTTTAAATAATTTCATCTTAATTCCTCCGTAAATCTATATATAAATTTTAGCATAAAAATAAAATTTTGTATATTTTATTTTTTAAAATATATAACTTCTTGGTCTTTTAAATGAATATAATAGTAATCATCTTTTGGTGCTATAAATTTATTATATCCTTCTAATTCGCTTTTGACTGGTTCAATAAAATAAACCTTTGTATCTGTATCTACATTTGCAATCCATTTATTTTCACCTATTTTATACCATGTAAATTCATCTGCTTCTGTTTGATCTAAAATATTATAAATTCCATAATCTATATATCCTAAAACCGGACCTTTTAAATTAGGCTCTTGACGGCATCTTAATTTTTCATTTATTACTTCTACTTGATTTTTTGTTTTATCTCTTTCAACTTTTATTTTACTTCCTACTACTTTAGATAGCAATGATATTGATGTTGCGTTAGCAGTTTGATCCTCAAATAAGAAACAATAGCTTAATGGATTAACTGCATACTTTGGACGATCTCCAAAGTAATAAGTATAATTTTTAGGGCATATCCAATATTCAAAATGCAAATGGACTCCAGTTGAATATCCTGTTGTTCCCATATATCCTATTTTTTGCCCTCGTTTTACAATTGTTCCTTTTTTTGTAAGAGCACGATCTTTTAAATGAAGAAAGCGATATATAATTGTTTTATTATTTTTTTCATATGAAAATACTATATAGTTTCCTAAGTTATCATCATATGCTTCGTATACAACTTTTGAATCATATATTGCATAGACTGGTTCTCCTAAATAACTATGCCATCCTAAATCTATTGCATAATGATATGCATCTTCTCCACTTATAGGATCTTTTCTTTTACCAAAATTATCTGTTAATCCTATATAATCTAATGGTAATTTTTCGTACATATATATACCTCCAATATAATATATGCACAAGTAAAAAAATAGAAAAAGATAAATATCTCATTCTATTTAGTTTTTATAATAACACTGAATATTGGTTCTTTTGTTTCTTCTTTTTCATCTTCCGGTTGTTCTTCTACTTCTAATTCTTGCTTTTCTTCTTTTGTTGGTTCATAATATCTTAACTCAAGTTTTTCTTCTTCTATTGGTTGTTCAAATACTAAGGATCCTGATTTTGTACCTCCAATAACAAGATTTCCACTATATAAAGCATTTTTTGCATTAACAGGACTTATTATTCTTTCTTGTTCTTCACCAGTTGAATTAGTCATTTTCCAATCATTATGACTATATCTATATTTTTCTCTTGAATTATTTGTCATATCAATAGTAATAATCAAAAACTGATTGCCTTCTTTTGGCTTTTTATATCTTGTTCCTTGTGAAGTTTCTACGCTAATTACTGAGTAACTTATATCTTTATATGTTATTATTTCATTCATCTTAAACACTTTTTGTCGGTCTTTGTCATTTAACTTAATGACTGTTCCTTTTTCTACTACACTATCATATAATCTGAAAACTGCATATCCTAGACAAATTATTGAAATAATTACTACTAAAATCTTCATACATTTACATTCTCTATCTAGTCTTTTTGCTCTTGCTAGTTGTTGTGCCCTAGTAACTTTATTTTTTACTTCTTCTTCTTTTATTTTAATAGTTTCTTTTTGCCCTAGATTATTTTTTAATTTACTTTTTTTTAGTTTTAATAGTTGTGTTTTTCCTTTTTTTTGTAGTACTACTTTTTTTGTAAATAATAAATCAGGCATATCAACATCTAAATTATTGTTATTATTAGACAATTTTTCTGGATGTTTAGTTATTTCATTATTATTATCTTTAGTTTTTAGATCTACTTTTTTTTCTTTGTTTTCATTATAATTTTTGTAATCTTTTGTATATAGAAACTCTGTTTTTGTTTCTAAAATATCAACTTTCTCTTCTTTTTTTGGAATAAACTCTGTTTTTGTTTGTTTACTTTTGCTATTCTTATTTGAATTATTGGATTTATTTTTTAATAAATTTGCCCCACAATATTTACATTTTTTCATATTATTTGGTACAGGTTTTTTGCACCTTTTACAAGTCTTCATAACACTTACTCCTATAAAATATATTTATTCTTATGTATAGTCATCAACTATAAGTAGTATATCATTATTTTATGCCTTTGTCACAAAATAAAGTATAAAAAAAATAAACTATATAGTTTATTTACATATATAACCTTGTTCAACAAATGATGCTTTTGTTGCTTCGGCAGTTCCATAAATGTCTACAAGATCTAATTCTGCTTTATCAGCTTCACTCATTTGAGCAATATTAAAGTTAAGTTCTGCGTCTATGTTATCAGTTCCATTTGTAATATTTATGTTTACTCCTTCTTTATTATAGACTTCATATTGATCTTCAAGGCTCTTTTTCATTGAATTAATATAAGGAACATAATCAGGCAAAAGTTTTATTTTCATTAATAAGTTAATTTTTGTTACTACATTTTTATCAAAATTTACTACTACTTCTTGCTCTATTTTCATTCCTTCTTGATCTTGTGTTGTAGAGCATTCAAGTACTTTTGTTGTATCACATCCTGTTAAAAATAAAACAAATAATAAAGTTAAACATAATAAACATATTTTTTTCATAAGCTACTCCTTCTTTATTTATTATAGTTAATATATTAACAAAAGTCAAAGCAGAATAAATTGTATTTAATATTATATGTTTTTTAATAAAGATTAGAAAATAAATGTAAATAAAAAACCTTATAAAATAAGGGAAATATACTAAATGGCGGAGCGGGAGGGATTTGAACCCTCGCACCAGTTACCCGATCTACACCCTTAGCAGGGGCGCCTCTTCAGCCTCTTGAGTACCACTCCAAGAAAACGTTTATAAAAAACGTATCTATATTATATGATATTTTTTTTAACTTTTCAATCTTTTTATATTATTTTTGTAATTTATAACATTCAATTACATTATTTATTAGCATTATAACAGTCATTGGTCCTACTCCACCTGGAACGGGAGTAATCAAAGAGCATTTTTTTATACAACTATTATAGTTAACATCTCCATATAACTTTTTATCTTCTCTTGTTATTCCAACATCAATAATAACAACATCTTTTTTTATCATATTTCTATTTATTAATTCTTTTTTACCGGCTGCAACCACTAAAATATCTGCTTGTTTTGTATATTTTATTAAATCTTTTGTCTTTGAATGGCAAATATTTACAGTACAGTTTTTATCTAACAATAATTTCATTAATGGAATTCCTACTAATTTAGTTCTTCCTATAATTGTGGCATTCTTACCTTCCAAGTTAATATTACAATATTCTAATAATTTAATAATTCCTAAAGCAGTACATGGTACTATTGATTTTTCTCCACAATAAAGTTTACCAATATTATTGCTACTTAAACCATCTACATCTTTTTTATAATTGATTGTCTCAATAATATTTTTTTCATTGATTTCTTTTGGTAATGGTAATTGTACTAAAACACTTGTTACTTTTTTATCATTATTCAAGTCTTTTATTTTCTTAATTAGTTCCTCTTCTTTAATAGTTTTATATTTTAGCAGTTCAAAATCTATATTCATTTCTTTGCATAATTGTTCTTTTTTAGAAACATATACATTTGATGCTTCATTATTACCTACTTGTATTACTACAAGTTTTAGTTTATCTTCTATTTTATTTATTTCTTCTTGTAAATTACTTTTCAAACTATTTGAAATTTCTTTTCCATTAATTATTTTCATAATATCACTCTCTTTTCTTTATTATACTACATTTTTTTGTTATAATGAAATATATAAAATTAAAAAGAGGTATATTATGAATTATCTTACACAATTTGTTGGTATTATAGCATTTCTATTTTTCATTTCAAGTATTCAATTAAAAGATAAAGGAAAATTACTTATTTTTCAATTATTTGCTAATTTATTTTATGCTTTACAATATATATTATTAAATGTAGTAGTTGCTGGAAGTATGAATATTTTATCTGCTTTTAGATGTTTCATTCTCTTTCTTTATGCCAAAAAAAAGAAAAATCCTCCAAAAGTTATTTTAGTTTTATTTATTTTATTAATTATTAGCATTGGTATTTTTACTTATGAAAGCTATTTATCAATTATTCCAATTGGGATAACTTTACTATATACAATTTCAACTTTCCAAGATGATATGAAATCAATTAGAGTTTTGTTCATTATTGCTGCAATATTTTGGATTATCTATAATTTATCAGTTGGTGCTTATACTGCTTTAATTGGAAATGCCTTTGAGCTTACTTCAGGAATTGTATCCATTATAAGATATAGAAATAAAAATAAAAAATAAAAAGGAATTAATTATCAAAGTTAATTCCTTTTTCAATCTTTTTAATTTCCTTTTCTACTTTTTTTTGTACTATTTCTTCAACTTCATCTTGATCATAAAGTTTAATTTCTTGTTCTGGATCTTTTAATACAGTTAATATTCTTTTTTGAGTTCTTTCTATTTTTTCTATATGTTCATATAACAGTTCAAGAATAAACTCACTTTTTAAATCTATTTGATAATCATTTTTATTTCTTAAACTATCTTTTTTAGATTGTCTATTTTGGCTCATCATTATAATTGGTGCTTGTAATGCTGCTACACAAGATAAAAATAGATTTAATAATATAAATGGATAAGGATCCATTGTTTTACCATATTTTGTTAATAAGTAAGTATTTAAACTAATCCAAATAATTATGAAAAAAGCAAATCCTAAAATAAATTTCCAACTACCAAATAATTCACTCATTTTATCTGCAACTTTATCTCTAAATTTTAAGTTTTGTTCTTCTTCTTTATCAACATCTATTGTAATAGAACTGTTTAATAAAAGTTCAATTATTTCTTCTTCCTCTTGTTCTTGTAATTCTTGATTCAATAATTTTTTTACTATTTCCCTTTTTGATTTTTTTATTTCCATATATTTCACTTCCTATCTTAAAATTATTATAGCAAAAAAAAAGTAAGAAATCTATTAATTTTGTTTTCTTACATATCCTTCTTTTACATAATTTGTAGTATATTCACTTATACCTGATTCAGAAGAAGCAATTTTACTTAAATACATTGCTTTGTCTGCTCTATCCATAATTTCTCTAACTATTTCTTCTGCTTGAAGTATTCTTTCTTCTAGAGTAGAATTATGATTTAAAAATATATCACATGTATTGCCAATTGAAATTCCTACACTTATAGTTAGTTTTTTATTTGTATCGAACTTTGTTTCTTCCACTAAATTTATAATTTGTTCCATTTTATCAATTGCTGTTTCTTCTGTAATATTTTTTAAAAGTATTAGGAATTCATCTCCACCTAATCTTCCTCCAATATCATCTGGGCGAATACTGGAGTTTATTGCTTTACCTATATTTGTGATTGCCATATCTCCTGCTTCATGTCCAAATTCATCATTTATTTGTTTAAATTTATTAGCGTCAATATATATACAGGCATATTCTTCATTACGTCCTGCTTTTGTTAAAATATAATCAACTATTAGTTTATATGTTGATTTTCTTACTTTTAGTTCTGATAAAGCATCAATTGTATATTCTTCTTCTTGTTTTTTATATTTTGTAATGTCTTTTAATAATTCAATTGTTCTTCCGTATTTATCTATTTTTCTTGTATATTCATACCAAATTCCATCATAAAAATATAATGTTTCATCATTTTCTTGTCTACCCTCAATTATAACTTTACGAAAAAAATTTAATTGGTCAATATCTGAAAATAAAACATTACCAAGTTGATCTGTTATAACACACATATCATTTGTTGTTTCAAAATCTCTCATTATGATGTCCTTCCCTTTTTAACGAAAATAATGGCACTATTATAAATCTTAATTTATAATAAGTCAATTATTTACATTAAAAATATTATATTAATTTAATAAATGTCTTACAAATAAAATAAATAATTATTGTAAGTACTAGCAAAATTACTATAATCCAAATTATTTCATTAAAACTTTTACCTTTTACTTTTATTTGTTTTTTTAAGGCCCTAATTCTTAATTTTTCTTCTTTTCTATTTAAATTACTATCATATATTCCATTATAAGGTTTATCTTTTGTATCAAATACTGATTTTATATTTATAGTATTTATTTTTACTTTCTTTTCACTATTTATTTCTTTTATTAAATTACAAAAGTCTGTTATATATCTATCTCTTAATGATTCTATTTCTTCTTTATTATTATTTGTTAACATAAATTCTGTTGTATTTAACTCAAACTCTGTTATCACTAAATCTAATTCTAAATTATTTAAATCATTTATCATATCTAATATATCTTCTTTATTAGTATCTAAATCTATGCAAAGTTTTATTCCTATTGTATCTAATATTTTAATTTTATTATTTTTTTCATATAATTGAATAAACTTAATTATTTCTTTTAAACATTCTCTTTTTTTAATTTTTATTAAATCCGACTCATAATATATAAAATTAATCTCTGGCAAATTTTTTCTAGCTACTTTTAATACATCTAATATATCTTCAAAAGATAAATATTTTAAAAATCCTATCTTTTTAATTTTATTATTTTCTGTAATTAAATCATTTAATATATCAATACAAAAAACTATCTTTTTTCTATCTAATCTTTTATGAGTAGAATTATAAACTTTTATATATCTAGTTAATTCATCTACATAATTAATTAATCTTTGTTTAATCATTTCAGATGGTAATTCACTTAAATATGTTGGAAAATTATCATTATCTATTAGAGAAGTTATTCTAACTTGTTTACCATTTTCATAAGCAAAGTCTAACATCTTTTTTAAGTCTTCTTTAAAGAATGTTCCATTTGGATTTACATAATTATTATAATTAGTTACATCTTCAAAAGAAATAAATGTATAGTCATTTTCTACATAAGATAACAATTTTAAGCTTTCTTCGATAGAAATATTTTTCATGTTTTTTTGTTCTATTCTAAAAGTTGTATTTATTTTTTTGTACATTAGTTCTTGTAAATCAGTAGGAAGATTACCTATTAGTTTTATAATTACATCATATATTATTTCTTCTGTTATACTTGAATTTATTCTAATTTGTTCATACATTTTTGCTATTATTTCTTTTATTTTAGTAGGTACTTCTTTATCTTCATATAAGTTCTTTAAAATTAACATATATCTACTTTTTTTAGTCATTGTTTTTAAACTAATTAAAGAATCTTGATAATGCCTATATAAAGATTTATTATCTGTTGTGGCAAGTTTCATTAATTCTATGTTTTGGATATTTAAAGATATTCCAATATTATCTATATCTAGTTCATCTATACGACAATGATCAATTTCATTTTTTTGTTTTATTGTATCAAAATATTCTCTTCTTGCTAAAAAAACTTCATTATTTTGTTCTTCCATATTATACTCCTCAAGAATTATTTCTATAAATATATTCTATCATAATTTATGTTTACATAAAAGAAATAATTATTTTTAATTTCTTTATTTTGTTATATAATTATATTAGGAGGATAAAATATGAAGTTAAAACTATTTTCAAAAGAAAAAGAATTAATATTAAAAATTACAAATGCTATTCTAATAATATGGTTACTTGCTTCCTTATGTTTTGTTATTTCTAATCTTGCAACTTTAATTATTAAGGATATTCCAATAACATATAGTGAATATCAAAATAATTATTGCACTACTGAAAAAGAAGTTTCAAAAAATTGTAGTTCTGATTATAATAATTATATTATTAATAATACTAATAATTATGCTTATGAGAAAAGAAGTTTAGTAATAAGTATTGGTATTACTATTATTACTATTGGATTTATTTATGGATTAAATTATAAAAAAGATAAGAAATAATTCTTATCTTTTTGTTTCTTCCATATCAATACCATATTCTTCAATATATTTTTTATGTTCTTTTAATTTATTTTTACACCAAGTAATTAGTTCTTCTTTTTCCGTATCAAATCCATTAATTTCTTTTAATACTGAAATAACTATATTAAATCTATCTATTTTATTTTGAACTCTCATATCAAATGGTGTTGTAATTGTTCCTTCTTCCATATAACCATGGACATGTAAATTTTTATTGTTTCTTTTATATGTTAATTGATGAATTAATGGTGCATAGCCATGAAAATTAAATATAATTGGTTTATCTTTCGTAAATATTTGATCATATTCTTCTTGTGTTAATCCATGAGGATGCTCATCACAAGATTGTAATTTCATTAAATCTACTACATTAACTACTCTAACTTTTAAGTTAGGTAAATGTTCTTTTAATATTTCACTAGCTCTTATCACTTCTAATGTTGGGGTATCACCACATCCTACTAAAACAACATCTGGATTAATTTTACAATTACTTGCAAATTCAAATATACCTAATCCTTTTGTACAATGTTCTACTGCTTCATCCATAGTTAACCATTGAGGTCTTTCATGTTTTGAAGCAATTATAACATTTATATAATTTTTTGTTTGAATACAATGATTAAAACAAGATAATAAACAATTAGTATCTGCTGGTAAATAGATACGGGCTGTATCTGCTTTTTTTGTTACTAAATGATTTATAAATCCTGGATCTTGATGAGTAAATCCATTATGATCTTGTTGCCAAATATGCGAAGTTAAAACATAATTTAAACTTGCTATTTCTTTTCTCCAAGGCAATTCTTTTGTAACCTTTAACCATTTTGCGTGTTGACTAGCCATTGAGTCTACTATTCTGATAAATGCTTCATAACTATGAATAAATCCATATCTCCCGGTTAATAAATATCCTTCTAGCATACCTTGACATAGATGTTCTGAAAGAAAAGAATCTATTATAATTCCATCATTAGATAAAAACTCATCTTTATCTAATGTCTTATTATTCCATTTCCTATTAGTAACTTCAAAAACATGATTCAATTTATTAGATAGTGCTTCATCTGGACCAAATATTTTAAACTTATCCTTATTTAAAGATACAATATCTCTTATAAAGTTACCTAATTCCATCATATCACTCTTATAAATAGAACCTGGTTCTTTTATATCAACTGCATACTTTTTAAAATCAGGTACTTCTAATTCTTTTAAAAGTAAACCACCATTTGCATTAGGATTACTTCCCATACTTTTATCTAAACTTGGAATAGTCTTTTTAATATCTTCTTTCAATGAACCATTCTCATTAAATAATTCTTCTGGTTTATAACTTTTTAACCATTTTTCTAAACGACTTAGATTATCTAAATGATCTTTATCAACTTGTAGAGGAATTTGATGTGCTCTAAATGTTCCTTCTACTGGTGTATTATTTATTTCTTTTGGACCGGTCCAACCTTTTGGTGTTTTTAATATTATCATAGGCCAAGAAATATCAGAAGTTTTATTACTTTTTTTAATTTTTTTGATTTGTTTTATTATTTTATCTAGAGTACTAGCCATTATTTGATGGTATTCTTCTGTATTTTTTCCAGTAACAAGATATGGCTCATATCCTTGGCTAGTAAAGAAGTCACACAATTCAGTATTTGACATTCTACCAAAAATTGTAGGATTTGCTATTTTATAACCATTTAAATGTAATATTGGCAAAACTACTCCATCTTTTTTTGGATTAATTAATTTATTTGCATTCCATGAACATGCTAAAGGCCCAGTTTCTGCTTCTCCGTCTCCAACAACACAAGCAGTAATTAAAGTTGGGTTATCAAGAATAGACCCATAAGCGTGAGCTAAACTATATCCTAGTTCTCCTCCTTCATGAATTGAACCAGGGACTTCTGGAGATACATGGCTTGATACTCCTCCAGGAAAACTAAATCTTTTGAATAGTTTTTCCATACCTTCAATATCTTGTGTAATTTCAGGATATATTTTTGTATATGATCCTTCTAAATAAGTATTAGCAATTAATCCATTGCCTCCATGTCCTGGACCTGATATATAAATCATATTTAAATCGTATTTTTTTATTATTCTATTTAAATGAGTATATATAAAATTTTGTCCTGGAACTGTTCCCCAATGACCTACTAATTTCAATTTAATATCATCTATTGTTAATGGTTCTTTTAATAAAGGATTATTGCGCAAATATAATTGACCTACTGATAAATAATTTACTGCTCTAAAATATTTATCTATTCTTTCCAATTCTTCTTTATTTAATGTTTTCATATACACTTCTCCTATCATAATTATTATATAACATTAGAAAAATAAGTACAATTAATTACAAAAAAAAGATTTAGGTTTACTAAATCTTTTATATATTATTATTTTTTTGATATAACTAACTTTGTTATTACACCTATGCCAAATATTAAAGAAATAAATCCTATAAATACTCCTATAAATGGAATAAGTTTTATTAACCAAATAAGTGTTACACCCATAAGAACAGATAAATAACTATTTTCTTTTGATTTAATTAATTTAGTTAATATTAAGTTTCCAATTATATAACCAGTAATAATTGTTGAATAATATATTGATACAAAGCAAAATGCTAAACTAAATCCACCAATTGGAAATCCTACTAATGTAAATATTAGCATAATTGATAGTATTGGTAAAAATATTAATGTTAAAAATCCTAAACCTATTCTTTTAAATACTTCTCCTGTATTTAAAATTTCAGTTTCTTTTAAAATTTTCTTAAATAAATTTGGAAATATTAATACTGTTAATGTACCTAGTAATAATAATCCTACTAGTGAAATAAATTTAAATTCTGTTACTAGTTTATTTAAACCATTAACATCTATTGATTCTATAGAATCATCATATGTAGAAATATTAGTATATACTACTTTGCTTATTCCTTCTATTTCTGCACTTTTATTATATTTTAGTGTTCCATTAATTGTTACATTTTCTCCAAATACTATTTCGGATGATGATATAGTAGCATTCCCTTCAATTGTAACATTATCAATTTTTATTTTTTCTGATGAAACATATAAATTTCTTCCAATATTGCTATTTAAAACTATACTTGCTCCTGCCATATAAACATCTCTTGGTAATACAGCGTCTTTACTAAATGTAATACTATTTCCTGCTATAAAAGCATCCTTTACTACAGATCCATTTATATTAACCATATTTCCAGCATAGATTGCATATTCTGTTGTTCCATTAAAATTGATAATATTTCCTGCTAAAAATGAGATTCCATCTACCTTTGCATCGGTTGTTATTGTATTTCCTGCATTAAAAATTGTTCCAAACTTTTCTCCAGCTTCATTTATAGAATTATCTGCTACAAATAAGCTGTCTTCTGCTTTGACACTTACAAATGGTATTAACATTATAAAAGTCATTACTAATAAAACTAAACCTTTTCCTTTTTTCATATTATCCTCCTAACATAATATTACCATTATATAAAAAGAATGTAAATTTTTTTAAAATAATTTAATTTTTTTATTTATAGACATTTGATTTTTTATATTCTTTACGAACTCTTTCTCTTATTTCAGAATGATTTATTTCTCCTCTTAAACTCTTTTCCTTCATGTCTGAATAATAATTGTGCAATTCTCCTTTTTCTGAATCAAATATACTTAATGACATTTCCCATGCCCATCTTAAATTTTCAGTATTTGCTGCAAGTTTTTGGCCTTTTTCTTCTACTTCAAGAAGATCCTTTGTTATTAAGTCAAGGCAAATATAATCTAGCATTAATTTACACATTTTTAACTTTTTTGTATATTCTAAAAGACTATCATAGGAAAATGTTTCATTTCTTTGCTTGGATAATATAAATTCGCGTACTTTCTCTGAAGGCGTTTTTTCAATACTCATATTTTTTCCTTCTTTCTTATCTATTATTTGTAAAAACTATTTTATTATTTTCTGAATCATAAGATTCAATAATTAATTTTTGTTCTTTTAATTCTTCTTTTGCAATCCATAAAGTAGCATATTCTTCAATATTATTTTCTTTCATAAATGCAAATAACTTAATAAATCCAAAGGAATCTTTTTGTTTTAGCATAAAATCTTTTATTAGTTTTAAATCATTTTTTGCCTCTTCCATATCTATGTCTCCTTTGTGGTAATATATTATAACATAATTACCGCTTTTTATCAATCTATTATATAATATATGGTTTTCATAAAAAAACTTGATGAATTTAATTTTCATCAAGTCCTATTTTTTCAATATAT
>CAZCLV010000015.1:0-15227 GCA_964499645.1 uncultured Mycoplasma sp. | reverse complement strand
AATTTTATAATCACTACAATAACAGCATTTTTAATTATATTAAGTAATTATAATACTACAAACTTTATTAATATAAATGGAATAGAGCTAACAAAATATGCTTTTTCCAGCCATCTAGGTGTTTTTGGAGAAATAATATTATTAGTTTTAATAATTTTATTTTCTTTTTCTACAATTGTCACAGGATATTATTATGGAGAAAGTAATTTAAAGAACATTACTAATTCAAAAATTATAATACTTATATTAAAGATATTAACAATAATGTTAATATTTGTGGGAGGAATATCTAGGTCAAATAGTATTTGGAATGTTGTAGACTTATTTGTGGCAATACTAGCAATAATTAATGTTTATTCTATTTTTAAACTACGGAAATCTATTGAAATAATATAAAATATATACTAAAATAATATTTATAAGTAAATATTATTTAATTATGACTACTTTTATAAGTTAAAAAAAATGTGTTTAAATTACAAAAAAAGGAGTTATCATTAAAAATAGTATTATTTTTAATAAAAATTTTACAAGACTTTACAAAAGAGGTGGTTTAATGATAACAAAAAAATGGGATATTATTCTTCAAGAAGAATATAAAAAAGATTATTTTAAAGAAATAGTAAATAATATAAGAAAAGAATATAATGAAAAAATAATATATCCTAAATCAACTGATTTATTTAATGCATTTAAATTTACTGAATATGATAATATAAAGGTAGTAATAATAGGACAAGATCCATATCATGGAGAAGGAGAGGCACATGGTCTTTGTTTCTCTGTTCGAGATAATGTTCCTTTTCCACCATCTTTAAGAAATATATTTAAAGAATTATATAATGATTTAGGCTATCAAATTCCAAAAAGTGGTAATTTAGAAAAGTGGGCTAAAGAAGGAGTTTTATTATTAAACAGTATTCTTACTGTTGAAAAAGACAAGCCTCTTTCACATAAAAAATATAATTGGGAAACATTTACTGATGCTGTAATAAAAATAATAAATAAAAAAACCACACCAGTAGTATTCGTATTATGGGGTAGTTATGCAAGAAGTAAAAAAGAACTTATTACAAATAAAGATCATTATGTAATAGAATGTGTGCATCCTTCACCATTATCTGCTTCAAGAGGATTCTTTGGAAGTAAACCATTTTCAAAAGCAAATAATTTTCTTATATCAAAAAAGATTAGTCCAGTTAATTTTAAACTTGACTAATCTTTTAATATTTCATAATCTACAACTTTTTTAATTTTAAAAGTTTCAATATTCTTAAGTTTTAATATAGCATAAATATAATTAAATGGTTTAACTTCATATCTATTATTATATACTGAAACTTTACTATTATAATAATCTATAAGTCCTTCAATATTATCATCTACATCATTTAAATTCTTTATTACTTCTAGTATTTCTTTTTTAGGCTTATATTTTTTATCATTAATTAACATATTAATTTTATTTTTAATATTATATAAAGTATTATCAAATTCAAATAAATTTAAATTATCTTCAATATTAGAAATCTTAGATAACTCTTTATTTTTACAATCCTTACATATTTGATTCAATAATTCTTTTTTTTCATTTAAACTTTCGTTAATTTTGCCTTCACATATTTTTATTGTTTCACTTAAATCTTTTAATTTTAAATAATTAATAGCAACAATTACTCCAATAATAATAATTACAAAAACTATTCCTAATATAATGTATAATAACATATCAAACACCACCTATATCATAATAAGAATTATATCAAAAAAAAGGACTTTCTACAATAATAATTTATATTACTTTATAGTTTATTTTTTCATCAAAAACAATATAATTTATATAAATAGATAATAAAAGATACCATTTACCATTTGTGGGGTCGCTTAAAACAACATGATCTCTTGCAGCTTGTTCAATAACACCAGTAAATATTTTATTTTTCCATTCAGTAGAATCAGGGAAGGCCATATATATACTCGCAACCTTTCCTTTATTTAATCTTAAAATATTTTCAATATATGATTGTTCCATTGGTAAATCTTCACTTAAATTTTGCGGAGGAACAATATTATTTGGATATGTAGGATTATAATAACCATTATTCATAAAACATCACCTTTCTAAAACTAATTAATTATATGAAATATTTTTTTTTATATACATTTATATAGAAAAATAAACAAATAACTTGTATAATTATTTTAGGAAGTGAAATTATGAAAGTAAAAGTGGGAATATCAAATAGGCATATTCATTTAACAAAAGAAGATTTTAATTTATTGTTTGGAAATATAGAATTAGAAAAAAGAAATGATTTAACTCAACCAGGAGAGTTTGCAAGTACATTAATGGTAACAATTGAAGGACCAAAACGAAGAATAGAAAATGTTCGTATTCTTGGACCATTTCGATCATACACACAGGTTGAAATATCAAAAACAGACTCTTATAACTTGGGAATTAATCCACCAGTTAGGGATTCTGGTGATTTAGAAGATGCAAGTATTATTAATATAATAAATAATGACAAAAAAATAGAAAGAAAAGCATGCATTATACCAACTAGGCATATACATATTAATTCAAAAACAAAAGAACTATTAAATTTAAATAGTTCTGTAAGAATAAAAATAAATAATGAAAAAGGTGGAATTCTTGATAATGTTCATCTAAAAGTATCGGATTTATATAACTTTGAATTACATCTTGATACAGATGATGGAAATGCTAATCTTTTAAATCAAGGGGACGAAGTAGAGATAATTAAATAATTATAAAATGATAGTAAAGATTAAGAATAAAATATTGAAGATGCATGTTTAACTAAAATTATTTAACTATTAGGTTCTGTATTAGCTATATAATACAGAATCTTTTTATTTTTACTATTTTTATTTGCAACAAGTCCAGTAATTGGGTCCACTAAAACACCAACAACGTTTTTAGGAATACTATACCAATTGCTTTCTTTGTTTTTTAAATACATTTCTATGGAAGTAGCCCAAGATTTTTTATTATTAACAACAACATTATTTTCTATTTTTTTATTGTCATCATAACCAGCCCAAGAAGAAAGGACAATATCTTTATTATAACCAACTACCCAAGCATCAGTATCAGTACTACCACTTTTTATTGCATATTTATTTGTAATTTTTGAAATAATACCAAAGCAAGTAGGATATGAATAATCAATTAAATTATTATCATAACTTCCCGTTAATAATTCACTTATTATAAAAGTTAAACTAGGGTTTAAAACTTGTTTTTTATTATAACTAAATTTATATAAAACTTTATCATTAATATTTTTTACTTCGTTAATTAAATGTGGTTTTACAGTTTTGCCTTCATTAGCAAGAACGGCATATGCAGCAGTTAATTCAATAATATTAGATTCATAGCTACCAAGAGGCAAAGAAGCAACGGGCTCTATTTTTGAAGTTATTCCTACTTTTTTTAAAATATCTACAAGTTGATTCTCTCCTAAAAAAAGATGTGTTTTAACAGCATAAATATTATCAGAATAGGCAATAGCAGCAGCCATAGAAATATTTTTATTACCATAAACATTACCTGAGTTTGTAGGTGAATAAGTTTTATTGTTATCTAAATAAAAAGTAGTAGGCTCGCTTAAAAAAGTACTACTAGGGGTTAAATTGTTTTCTAAAGCTTTATAATATAAAAAAGGTTTAATAGTAGAACCTGGTTGTCTAATTGAATCTGTTGCTCTATTAAACGTAGATTTTTCATAATCAGTGCCACCCACTAAACCTAAAATAGAACCATCATTAGAATTCATCATTACTTTTGCAACTTGAATATTAGAACTTTTTGCATTATCTTTGATGCCATCTTCTAAAGAAGTTTGTGCTTCAATATCAAGAGTTGTATATATTTTTAATCCACCAATTTCAATATAATTTTTAGGAATACTAGAAATATCTTTTAATTCATTCATAACTGCATCTTTAAAATATGCTAAAGTTGATAAATTATATTCATCTTTCTTACCATAAAAAGTTAGTTCTTTATTATAAGCATCGTTTTTTTCTTTTTCAGTAATAAAACCATTTTTTACCATTCTTTTCAAAACTATAAGTTGCCTTTCTTTAGAAAGTTTATAGTTAGAAATAGGAGAATAATTACTAGGAGAATTAGGAATTCCCACTAGAATGGATACTTCTGCCAGATCTAATTCATTGACATTTTTATTAAAATAATATTTGGAAGCATTAGCAATTCCATAATTACCATGCCCATAATTTATAGTATTTAAATATCCTTCAATAATTTCATTTTTTGTATAATGAGTCTCCAATTCATAAGTTAGCCACATTTCTTGCCATTTTCTTTTCCAAGTCTTATCAAAACTTAAAAATAAATTTCTAGCATATTGTTGTGTAATAGTAGATGCACCTTGTACAATATTACCTGCTTTAAAATTTTCATAAAAAGCCTTAATAATTCTAAAAAAATTAAAACCATTATGTTTATAAAATAATTTATCTTCAACGGATATTGTGGCATTTATAGTTAAAGTTCCCATATCATCTAGGTCTACCCATTTTTCCTGACCATTACCATAAAACACTAAATTATTATTTATGTCATATAAATAAAAACTATTTGCACTTTTAATATCCAACTTTGGAGTAAAATAAGAATATATTTTTCCTATTAGGTTAATAAATGCAAAAAATAGGAACAAAATTAAAAGTATTCTTAATATGATTCTAATAAATTTCATAATATTCCTCCGTAAAATACATAATTAGTATGAAAAAAAATAAAAAAAATATGTGAAATTTTAATTATATATGTTATAATTCCCGTAGAAACAGGTGATAATTATAAATAACTTTAAAATTAATTTGAAAATAAATGATTTTTTTATAGAAGCAAAAGGTGATTTAAAAGAAAAAGTATTATCATTTGAATATGAAAATGTAAACTATACATTTAATATAGAAGAATGTATTTTAATTAGAGAGAATGAAGAATTTCTTTCTACAATGGATTTTTCAAAGAAAAAAGAAAATTGTATATATATATTAAAAGAACTAAACAAAACATTTTATTACAATTTAATAACAAAAGAATTTACAAAACAAAATAATAAAGTTATAATTAATTACTTGATGAATGAAGAAATGTTTAAGTTGAAATTAACATGGGAGGAAATTATATGAATATTGAGAATGAATTAAAGAATATAATAAAAAATAGTCTTGATTTAGAGATAGATATAGATGAAATTACAATAGAAGTTCCTAGCGTAAAAGAACATGGAGATTTTTCTACTAATATTGCAATGAAGTTATCAAAAAAGATGAATAAGAAACCATTTGAAATAGCGGAAATAATTAAAAGTAGTATTAACTCAAGTTTAATAGATAAAATAGAAATAGCAGGACCAGGTTTTATAAATTTCTTTGTAAAAAAAGATTATTTATTAGAAAATATAAAGACAATAATAAAACAAGGCTCAGACTATGGAAAAAGTAACATTGGAAATAAAGAAAAAATTAATGTAGAATTTGTAAGTGTAAATCCAACAGGAATTATTCACTTAGGACATGCTCGTGGTGCTTGCTTTGGTGATTCTTTATGTAATATTTTAGATTTTGCAGGATATGATACTACAAGAGAATATTATATAAATGATTCAGGGAATCAAGTATATAATATGTCATTATCAATAAAAGAAAGATATAAGCAACTATGTGGATTAGATTATGAAATGAAAGAAGAATACTATAAAGGTCAAGAAATAACTGATGTAGCTAAGATTTTATATGACCAAAAACAAGATGGATATTTAGATGCAGATCTTGAAGTATTTAAAAAGATTGGATTAGAAGTTTTCTTAAATAAAATAAAAGAAGATTTAGAAGAAATAAGAGTAAAATTTAATATTTGGACAAGTGAACAAAAACTAAGAGATGATGGTTTAGTAGAAAAAGGAATTGAAAAACTAAAAGAATTAAATTATACTTATGAATTAGATGGTGCTACTTGGCTAAAAACGAGTGAATTTGGAGATGAAAAAGATCGTGTTATTGTAAAGCAAAATGGTTTTTTAACATATCTTGTGCCAGATATAGCATATCATCTAGATAAAATTAATAGGGGATATGACAAATTAATAGATATTTTTGGTGCAGATCACCATGGATATGTTGCAAGATTAAAAGCTTCTGTAAGCATGCTTGGCGGGGATAGTGAAAAATTAAATGTTTATCTAGTTCAAATGGTAAGAGCAATAAAAGATGGTAGTGAATATAAATTGCAAAAAAGAACAGGAAAGACTATAACATTGAAAGACTTAGTAGAAACAACAGGAGTAGATCCTATAAGATATTTCTTTATTGCAAGAAGCCTTGATTCACAAATGGATTTTGATATTGACTTAGCAACTTCAAAATCAAATGAAAACCCTGTGTATTATATTCAATATGCTCATGCCAGAATATGTTCAATATTAAAAGATTATAAAGATATAAATATTGAAGATGATTATAAATTTGAAACAATAAACAGTGAAGCTGCATATAATGTTTTATCAAAATTAAATGAGTTTACAAAAACAGTACAAAGAAGTGCTTTAAAAAGAGAACCACATTTAATTACGAATTATGTATATGATTTAGCAAGTTTATTTCATTCATACTATACAAATGAAAAAATAATAACAGAAGATGAAAAATATACAAAAGAAAGAATAATGTTAATAAAATCAGTTAAAATAACAATTGCTAATGCTCTTAAATTAATTGGAGTATCTAGCCCAGAAAGGATGTAAAATATGAACTTAAAAAAATTAACAAAAGAAGATTTAGAAACAATGTCTTATAATGATATTGCTAACTTAATTCTAAAAGAAAGCAAAGAGCAATCAACAGCAGACTTATTTAAAGAAGTTTGCAAACTTTTAAACATGACAAAAAAAGATTATGAAAATAAAATAGGTGGCTTTTATACATCATTAACTACTGATAAAAGATTTATTTTATTAGATTCTGGAAATTGGGATTTAAAAGAAAATCATTCTGTAAAAGATTTAAAACTTAATGCCATATTAGAGGATTTAGAAGATATAGATACAGAAAGTTTTAATGAGGATGAAGAAGAAATTGATGATGAACCATCATATGATGATAACCCAGATGATGATATTGAAGATATATCTGATGAATACAAAAATTTAGTAATAGTAGATGAAGAAGATTTAGATATAGTAGAATAAAACTTTTCATTGTAAAAAGAGGTGTAAAATGATAGATAGATTAGAAGAAACATTAAATAAGTATAATCAAATTCAAGAAAATTTAACAAAACCGGAAACATTAAGTAATATTAATCTATTAACAGAATTATCTAAACAAGCTAGTTCATTAGAAGAAATAGTAGCAGTTTATAAAAAATATAAGGCAGTACTGAATTCTATTGAACAAGATAAAGAATTGTTGGATGATAAAGATTTAAAAGAAATGGCTATTGAAGAATTGAAGAATCTTGAACAAGATAAAGAAAATTTAGAAAAAGAATTAGAAGTATTGCTATTACCAAAAGATCCTAATGATAGTAAAAATGTTATTATGGAAATACGTGGTGCTGCTGGTGGAGATGAAGCAAATATTTTTGCAGGAGATCTTTTCCGTATGTATTCAAAATATTGTGAACAACAAGGATATAAAATTGAAATAATAACAGAAGAAGAAGGAAGCAATGGTGGTTTCTCACAAATAGAGTTTATGGTAAAAGGGGAAGGGGCATATTCAAAATTAAAATATGAAAGCGGTGCTCATAGAGTTCAAAGGATTCCATTAACAGAATCAAGTGGTAGAATACATACTTCGACTTCCACTGTTGCGGTATTACCAGAAGTAACAGATGTAGAAATAGAAATAAAACAAGAAGACTTAAAAATAGATGTATATCATTCAGGAGGAGCAGGAGGACAAAGTGTTAATACAACAGATAGTGCTGTAAGAATAACACATTTACCTACAGGTGTTGTTGTAACTTGTCAAAATGAAAGAAGTCAATTACAAAATAAAGAAAAAGCTATGCAAATATTGAAATCAAAACTATATGAAGAAGAAAAAAGAAGACAAGAAGAAGAATATGGTAATGATAGAAGAAGTAAAATAGGAACAGGAGATAGATCTGAAAAGATTAGAACATATAATTATCCTCAAAATAGAGTAACAGATCATAGAATAGGATTTACTATAAATAAACTTGATCGTGTTATGGAAGGCGAACTGGAAGAAATAATAGATGAATTAATTAATGAAGATCAAAAAAGGAAATTAGCAGGTAATGAAGATTAATGAATTATTAGATTTAACATCAAATTATTCAAAACATGAGAAAAAGATAATTTTATCTTTTCTTTTAAATTGTTCTAAAACAGAATTAATTATAAAAGAAGAAATAACTGATAAAAAAATAATAAATAAATATAAAAAATTAATAAAAAAAGATATACCTGTTCAATATTTATTAAAAAGTTCTTATTTTTTTAATAATAAATTCTTTGTAAATAAAAATGTATTAATACCAAGACCAGAAACAGAAATACTAGTAGATGAAACAAATAATTTAATTAATAAATACTTTACCAATAAAGAAATATCAATATGCGATATAGGTACTGGAAGTGGAGTAATTGCAATTACAATGAATATTTTAAATAAAAATGCTATTGTAGATGCAGTAGATATTTCAAACAAAACACTAAAAGTAGCAAAAATTAATAATAAAAAATTAAATACTAAAGTAAATTTTATACATGGTAATATGTTAAATAATTTAAAGAAAAAATATGATGTTATTATAAGTAATCCACCATATTTAGAAGAAACAGCTTCTCATATAGAAGAAAAAGTATTAAAATATGAACCACATTTAGCGTTATTTGGTGGCTTAAAATACTATGAAGAAATACTATCTAATGCAAGTAAATATTTAAATAAAAAAAGTATTATTGCTTTTGAAATAGGTTATAATCAAAAAAAAGATATTAACAAAATTGTTAATAAATATTTTAAAAATTCTAAAATTGTTAATAAAAAGGATTTAAATGGATATGATAGATATATATTTATTTTAAATAATATTGAATAAAAATAATAAGAATCACTCATTATTAAGATAGGTGATTTTTATATGAAAAAAATTGTTATACTAATTGCAATAATAGCTTTAACATATATTTTTGTTAATAAAGAAGATTATTATGTTATACCAAAAGAAGCAATAAGATTTAGAATTGTTGCTAATAGCAACAGTGTTTATGATCAATATATAAAGCATAAAGTAAAAGATAGCTTAGAAGAAGATTTTAGTAAAACACTAAGTACTTCAAATAACATTAATGAATCAAGAATAAATATAATTAAAAATATAAATAATTATAAAGCAACAGTAAAAAATGTCTTAGAAACAGAAAAATATGATAAAGAGTTTTCAATAAATTATGGAATGAATTATTTTCCAGAAAAAGAATATCAAGGTATATTGTATGAGGAAGGAGAATATGAATCATTATTGGTAACATTAGGAGAGGGAAAAGGGGATAATTGGTGGTGTATACTATTTCCGCCAGTGTGTACTTTAGAAGTAGAAAAAAACGAAAAAGTAGAATATAAATTTTTTATTAAAGATTTTATTGATAAATATTTGACAAATAAGTAATTATTTGTCTTTTTTATTATAAATAAAAATTGACAAACATAGAATTAGGTTATAAAATTATAGTGTAATAATGTAAGAAAGTGTTTTTTGTATAAAAATTGACATATTTATACAAAAGTGTTATAATAAGTGCCATTTATAAAGAAGCAATTTGGGTTGATTAGGAGGAACATTTATGGAAAATAAAGTTTATGCAGTTTATAATGATGATAAAAAAAGAATAGGTATAATGATAGTAAGTGGAGATAAAACAAATATGTATATTAATGAAGAAAATCCACAACAAGCTACAAGAGATGCAATAGAAAAGCATCGTGATATTTTAACAAGTACTGAAAAATATCAAGCAATTTATTTATCTGATGCTTTAAAACAACAAGAAGAAGATTTAAAACAACAAGAAGAATTAAAAGAAAAAATTGCTGAAGTAAAGAAAGCAGAAGCAGAGAAAAAAGAAGAAGCAATTGTAAAATCTGACAAAGAAAATGAAGCAGATGAATTAGATAAAAGAGCAGGAAAATATGGTATTAAAAATTTAAAAGGAACAAATACTTTAAAAAAAATTGTTGCAACAAGTGCTATTGCTTTAGTAGTAGGATTTGGTTTAGGAAATATTAAAAATTTATTTGTAAATGCATACAATAATACTAAAACCTCTTTTTCTACTTTAAATGAAAATAATAAAAATCAAAATCAAGTCCATGAAATATTTACAAAAGAAGGAATTGATGCTGTAAATGAGTTGACTGCAGCAGCAATGAATGTAGATGGCAAGTATCAAACATTTACAGCAGAAGAATGGCTAACAAGTTATTTTGAACAAAATGCGGGTTTATTTAGCGATGCTGAATGGGCTCAAAAATTTAACGGCTATGATAACATAATTAAAGATTATGATATTAATCATATGTCACTAAATCAAAAAAGAATTAATTATTTTGCATTTACAAAAAGTCAAAATGCTATAAATCCATTTTTAAATTTATTTGAAGATGAACAAGACAAAAAATCTGTTAAAGAAGTTTGGGAAGCTTATTATAAAGCAATTTCTTCTGATGCAACAGAAGCTGATATAGAAAATTATAATAAGAAAATATTAGAGGCATTTGGGTTAACAACAAATAGTCAAGGACATGTTGATGAATCAAACAATAAATATTATGGATCTAGGGAGATAGTTGCAGCTATAGCTTCAGCAGGTGGAATTAATGGAATATCTACTCAAGAAACAATGGATTTAGTTTATGGAAATAATGGAGATATAAAAGGATTTTATTCCACTATATGTTCATTAAATAAATCAAAAAGAGAATTAATTTTGGGACTAATAAAAGATAGAAATGATAATACAAAACTTGAAGTTCTAGCAAGTAATATTAAAACTCCTAGACAACTAACAGAAGCAGATTATGTAAAAAAATATAATGATAGAGTAAATGAAAATTTATCAAAATTAGAAGGAGAATATGCATTTGGTGGTGGATTTATAGAAGGATCTAACACTTATAGAAATGAAGTTTCTGAATCAAGTTTAACCGATAAAGAAAAAAAAGAAGCACAAACTGGAGCTAATGATGATTTTAATGACAACTATGGTGAAGCAAATAGAATAGCAGCAGCAAAAGGTGTTGGAGCAGCTGCATTAAATGCTTTTTGGAGTGCAAATAGGCAAGCATTGATTATGGGCACAATGCCACTTTCATCCTTAGAAGCAGAAGCAAGTCAATTAATTTCTGGATGTAATGATACAGCGGCATATGTTGAACAATATACGGCTGGAGTAAATGAAGCAAAAGTTAATATTCTTGCTGCTATTGCAAGTGCAATAGAACAACGAGAAAAAGACAAATTAGCAAATGGAAATAATTTAGAAGCACCAGCAAATACTGAAAATAATGTAGTTTCTGAAGAAAAAGTTATAACAACTGAAGAAACATATGATAACAGTGGAAACTTAGTTTCAACAGTAACAACAGATGCTTCTATACCGGGGACACAAGAATATGATGCCACAGTTTATGGTTTAAATATACCAGATGACTATTATGAAAGCCAAAGTTCAAGTATTAATAGATAAGGGAGGTTATAAAGATGAATGAATATAACGAAATTGTAGAAAAAGAAGAAAGACCATTTATAAAAATATTAAAATGGGTATTGTATGGATTATTATTTATAGCATTAATAATATTAACATTTTGGTTAATAAAAGGTTGTGATAATAAAAACAATCCATTATTAAATCAAATATTTAATGATAATATTGAAAAAATGAAAGATGCTGCAACTTCTTATTATACATTAGAAAGATTACCTGCCAAAGAAGGAGAAAAAGTTACACTTACATTAGATGAAATGATTGAATTAAAGTTATTATTACCTTTAATAGATAAAAATAACAATAAATGTAGTATTACAAAATCTTATGTAGAAATTACAAAGTATTCTACCGAATATGAAATGAAAATATTCCTATCTTGTGGAAATGAAGAAGATTATATTATTGTATATATGGGATGCTATGATTATTGTAAAAACTTTATTTGTGAAAGAAAAGAAACAATAGAAGGTATGCCAAAATGTACACTTCAAGCAACAGGTACACTTGGTAAAAATAATACTTATTTAAGCAATGTAGTAGTAAAATTTAAAACAAAAGAGGCAGGAACAGGTGCAACATTAACAAATTCTGGGGTTGGTCTTCAACTTACATATGATAATTCATCATATACAGTAACAAAAGATGGAACAACAACAGTCTATGGTTATGTGAAAGATTCAAAAGGACAATTAGGTATATGTAGTATAGTGATAAAAAAATCAACTCAAAGTAATACAAAAAAACAATATTTATATAGAAAATCAGTAGCAGCACAATATAGTGAATGGTCTGACTGGTCTGCTGATAAAGAATATACAGAAGCAAGTAATATTGTTTGGGGACAACAAGAATTAATTTGGAATGAAAAAAATAGTTCTAAAAAGATAACAACAACAACTACAAAAGTAGAAACAGATTATGATCAACCTATTTGGCAAGATAATAATGATTTACTTTTAACAACATATAAACAATATGTATGTGACTCATATAAATACTTTAGAACAGGAACTATAACATATCAATATAGTGATTGGAAACTTTCTAATACAGTTTATAATGCAACAACTATTCCAAAAAGTACATTAACAACAAAATATTTATATAAAGGTATGAATTACGAACTTTGTTCTGATTCTTGTTTTTCAAAACCAGTATTTATAATGGAAGTATGGACAAGAAATGCAACAGCAGAAACAAGAACTAAAGGTGAATTAGAAGCTGTATGTAATGTAAAAGAAGTAGAAGTTCCAGTTTATGGATCAAATCCTAAAATAGTAGGATATGTTACAAGAGAAATCAAAACAGATGTAGTTACATACAAATATTTATATCATACAAAAACAAGAACAATTGTTAAAAAAGCATATACGGATGAAATATGGTCATATTCAAGTAATGATAAAACATTAATTAATAAAGGATATAAGTATACAGGAATATCAAAATAAGCAAAGTTTACTTTGCTTTTTATTTGTAGAAAAATGTTTAATATTATTAATGAAAACTTGTTTTTTAACTTGAATTCTAGTAAAATTAAAGATGGTGAAGATCATGAAAAATTTATATATAGATTTTGATGGTGTAATTTTAGATACAATTACTAAACTATATGAAGATATGAGAGTATTAGGAAGCAATTCAACTGAAGAGCAAAGAAAAAAGTTTATGGCAAATTATGACTGGAAAAGTATTTTAAAAGATGAAAATATTATTAATGATAGCATTAATGCAATAAAAAAAATAATTAACTCAAATAAGTTTAACTTAAGTATTCTTACTCATATTAATTCACTTGAAGAAGGTGTGCTAAAAGTAAAATATTTAAGGAAATATTTTAATGATATAACAATAATACTTTGTCCAAAAGAAATATCAAAAACAAAAATGATAAAAACGAAAGATTCCATATTAGTAGATGATTATTCTGGCAACTTAAGAGAATGGCAAAAAGAACAAGGAATTTCAGTGAAATTTTCTTTAAAAGAAGAAAATGGAGAGTTTTTAACAATAGATAACTTAGAACAATTAATAGAAATATTTTAACATTTCTATTAGACACAGGACTATTTATATATGAATATATTACAATAGAGAAGACATTCTATGTTGACTGAAAGGAAGTAAATATGAAACAAATAAAAATAAGTGGGGAAAAAGAATTATCTGGGACAATAAGAATAAGTGGCGCAAAAAACGCAGCAGTTGCATTAATCCCAGCAGCAATATTAACGGATGATGAAGTAACTATATGTAATGTTCCTGAAATATCTGATATTGATGCTTTAGATGAAATACTAAAGTTTTTAAATATTGATGTAAAAAGAGCAACTGAATCAATCGTCATTAATCCAAAAAATATTGAAAATAAAGAAATACCTGAAAAAATTGCAAAAAAATTAAGAGCTTCATATTATTTTATGGGAGCATTATTAACAAAATTTAAAAAAGTTGAAATGTATTTTCCAGGTGGATGCAATATTGGGACAAGACCTATTAACCTACATTTAGAAGGATTTAAAAAACTAGGTGCCACTATAATTGAAAAAGGTGACAAATATACAATATATGCTGATGTCTTAAAAGGAGCCAAAATATATTTAGATATTGCAAGTGTTGGTGCAACAATAAATATAATGTTAGCAGCAACAAAAGCAGAGGGCGTGACAACTATTGAAAATGCTGCTAGAGAACCAGAAATAATAAATGTGGCAACATTTTTAAATAGTATGGGTGCAAAAATAAGTGGAGCAGGAACAAGTGTTATTAAAATAATTGGTGTAGATAAACTTGGGAAAGGTTTTGCAGAAATAATACCAGACCGTATTGAAGCTGGAACTTATGTTATAGCAGGAACACTTATAGGTAATAAATTAAAAATAGATAATATAATACCGGAACATATAGAATCATTAACATCAAAATTAATAGAGGCAGGAGCAAACTTAGAAATTGGTGTTGATTATGTTTTATGTAAAAAATATAATACTTTAAAAAATACAAATATAAAAACAAATTATTTTCCAGGATTCCCAACAGATTTACAACAACCATTTTCGGTGTTCTTAACCCAATGTAAAGGTACTTCTATTGTAGAAGAAAATATTTATGAAAATAGATTTATGCATGTAGCATATTTAAATAAGATGGGTGCTAATATAAAAACAAAAAACAATAAAGCCAATATAATAGGTGTAACTCCATTAAAAGGTAAAAAAGTAAAAGCGACAGATTTACGTGGTGGGGCAGCAATGATAATTGCTGGTTTAATTGCCAATGGAACAACTAAAATTGATGATGTTGAACATATTTTAAGAGGATATGAAGGAATAATTGATAAACTAAATAATGTTGGAGCAGAAATAGAAATAAAAGAAATAACGAAATAGTACTTGCAAAATAATAAAAAATTTGCTACAA
>CAZCLV010000014.1:15250-15493 GCA_964499645.1 uncultured Mycoplasma sp. | reverse complement strand
TTTTTCTATTTCTTTTCCTCTTAAGATAAATACATCCCCATCCCTTTCAATTTGAAAAGGATCTTCTTTTTTATATTTATATAAAACATAATCTTCATAGTTTTCTTCATCTTCCAAAGGAGTAACTAAAATTTTATCTAGAAGATCAGCCATATATACAAGAACTTTATCAAGTCCTTCAGAATTAATCGCAGAAACTTCAAATATTTCTTTATCAGGAACTTGTTTTTTAAACTTTTCTAA
>CAZCLV010000014.1:776-15240 GCA_964499645.1 uncultured Mycoplasma sp. | reverse complement strand
GCCGCGATAACATATTTTTGGCCAATATTAGCAATAAAGATAACTAAATTTTATAGACTAGGCTTATTTTTTTTATAACCACAAATAGTCAAATTTAGATTATTGTTTTAATTATACAAAAATTAGCACTCTCATGTCAAGAGTGCTAATTAGGAAAAATTAATAAATTATAAAAATTAAGCTTCTGGCCAGTCCTCAATAATAAGACTTTGTTTATTTAACAAACTTTTATCAAAATCTTCAAGTTCTTTACATATTTTTTGATAATCATCAAAAGGATCTCTTCCTTCAAAACCAGACATATCTATAACATGAGCAATTACTCTTGTTCTTTCAATATGTTTTAAAAACTTATCCCCAAGTCCTTCCCCAAGTGAAGCGCCTTTTATTAATCCTGGAAGATCTGCTACGGTAAAGCTTCTATTATCACTGGTTTTTACTACTCCTAAATTTGGATTTAAAGTTGTAAAATGATATTCTGCTATTTTAGGTTTTGATCTAGATATTTTTGATAATATAGTACTTTTACCAACACTAGGAAGTCCTACTAAACCAACATCAGCCAATAGTTTTAATTCAATTTTAAGATTTCTATCTTCTCCTGGTTCTCCTCTTTCACTAAAGTTTGGAGCAGGATTACTATTAGTTTTAAAAGCAGTATTACCACGGCCGCCTCTACCACCTTTAGCTACAATATATTCTTGATTATTTTCTTTTAAATCACATACTACTAAATTAGTATCCACATCTGTTACAACTGTTCCAGGAGGTACTTTTATTACTATATCTTTTGCACCTTTACCATGGCAGTTTTTACCTTGACCATTTTCTCCTCGTTCACCCTTAATTATTTTATTATAACGTAAATCAATTAATGTACGAAGTCCCTCATCAACTTTAAAAATAATATTAGATCCACGACCACCATTACCACCATAAGGTCCTCCTAAGGCAATGTACTTTTCTCTTCTAAAAGCAGTACAACCATCTCCACCTGAACCTGCTACTAATCTAATTATTACTTCATCAACAAACATATTATCACCCACATTTCGTACAAATTATATCATATAATTTAATAAAAAAAAAGAAAAATCTATTTTTTCTTTTTATAAATCATTTATCTCTTTCTCTTACTTGTTTTTCCTTTTTTGTAATTAAGTTTCTTACTATAAGATACATATCATCTAAATTAATACCTTTTTTCATTTTTTCTTTTACAAAAGCTTCTAAATTACCATGTCTTGATATATAAGATTCTTCATAAAAAGTCGGATTATCTTGTGAAAGTTTTAAAACTGTAAAGAAATAATTTAATATTTGTTGTTTTGATTTTTCAATTGGCTTATTCAATGCAACAATATAATCAGAGAAATAACTTTCTATTTCTTTTATTTGAGATTCATAATCTTTACTTTTTTGTTCTTTATCAAAACTTTTTAATACATCCTTTAAAGATATTAATTCTTCTTGTTCTTTTTTATTTTTTGTTTTATATGCATAATAATGTCTTTTTTCTATTCCTTCAACACCTATTTCTGCTTGAAATGAAGAATAATCTTTTAAATTATATAATACTGAATAAAATTCTCTTCTAGTGCCTTTTTTTTCAGAATCATGATTTAAATTAATTTGTCTTTTTTTTGCATACTCTTCAATATTTTCATAATAAACTTTAAAATTTTTTAAGCTATTAATTCTACTTTGATTTAGACCTTTAATACTTGATATTTCAGTTACATAATCTGTTTTTTCAAAGACAAAATCTAAAGTTTCTAAAAATTCTCTCATACGACCTTTTTCTACTATACTATGATATGTATCCATAAAAACCTCCTACTATAATTATAATAAATTACATTTTATTTTTCAACATAGTTAATGATACTTTATTTTTATCTTTAAATACCTCTTTAACATAAACAGTAATAATATCACCAACTGTTAATACTTCACTAGGATGCTTAATATATTTATCTGTAATACATGAAATATGTACTAAACCATCATTTTTTAAACCTATATCTACAAATGCACCAAAGTCTACTACATTTCTTACAATTCCTTGTAATTCCATACCTACTTTTAAATCTTCAATATGTAAAATGTCACTTTTTAATAAAGGAGCACATAATTCTTCTCTTGGATCTCTTAATGGTTCTTTTAATGAAGTAATGATATCCTCAAGAGTAAATGTATCTATATTTAGATTTTTACTTAAATCAAGTATATTTTGGTTATTTAATTTATCAATTAATTTAGTAGTACCAATATCACTTAAATTACAATCTAATAATTTTAATAATGTTTCTGTTTTATTATAACTTTCAGGATGTATTTTTGTCTTATCTAATGGATTTATAGCATCATTTATTCTTATAAATCCAATTGATTGTTCATATGATTTTGGACTATATCCTTTTATTTTTTTCAATTCTTCACGTGAATTAAATTTTATTTTTTTTGTTCTTTCATCTAAAATATTATCTATTGTTTTTGAAGTTAATCCTGATATATAAGAAAGAATTGATTTAGAAGCAGTATTAATATTAACACCTACACTATTTACTATATTACCAATAGAAAATGTTAAAGCGTCATCTAGTTCTTTTTGTTTTAAATCATGTTGATATAGACCTACTCCAATACTTTTTGGTTCTATCTTAACAAGTTCTGATAATGGATCTTGTAATCTTCTTCCAATAGAAATTGCACTTCTTTCTGATACATCTAAACTAGGAAATTCTTTTATAGCAAGATTAGAAGCTGAATAAACACTAGCACCAGCTTCATTTACTATAATGTATTTTGTGTCTTTTTTACATTCTTTCAAACAATTAGCAATAAACGCTTCACTTTCACGAGATGCTGTTCCATTTCCAATTGCAATAACATCAATATTATATTTATCTATTAAAGAAAGTATTTTTTCTTTACTTTTTTCTATTTCATTTTGAGGTTCATGTGGATATATTTTATCTATTTTTAAAACATCTCCATTTTTATCAAGTACTGCTAATTTACATCCTGTTCTAAAAGCAGGATCAAATCCTAAAACAATTATTTCTTTCATAGGTGGAGTCATTAATAAAGATGAGACATTATTAGTAAAATTTTCTATTGCACTAATATTAGCATTATCTGTTAATGTAGTTCTTATCTCTCTTTCTATACTTGGAAATATTAATCTTTTAAAACTATCTTTAATTGCATCAACAACTATTTCCTTAGAACAACTATTTTCATTTTTTATTAAACATCTTTCTAAATATTGATATATATCTTCTTTATTTATATCAATAGAAACGTTTAATATTTTTTCATTTTCTCCACGATTAAGTGCTAAAATACGATGTGATTTTATGTATTTAATATTTTCACTATATTCATAATACATTTCATATGTTTTCTTTTCATCTTCTTCTTTAGTTTTTTTAGATGAAATAATGCCCTTATTAAATATATAATCTCTAATCCATTTCCTAAAATTAGAGTTATCACTTATCCATTCTGCTATTATATATTTAGCACCTTCAAGTTTTTCTTCATTAGTTAATTCTTTTTCAGTATGATAATTATCTAATATTTCATTAAGACTTTTATTAGGAAAACTCATAATTATTTTAGCTAAATTTTCTAGTCCATTAGCAATTGCAATCGTAGCTTTTGTTTTCTTCTTTTCTTTAAATGGTCTATAAATATCTTCTATATCAATTAATTTAGTACATTTCATTATTGAATCTTTTAATTCTGGTGTTAACATATCTTTTTCATCTATTAATCTTATAACATCTTCTTTTCTTTTTAATAAACTTACTTGATAATTGTAAACATCACCAATACTTTTAATTTGTACTTCATCTAAACCACCTGTTGCTTCTTTACGATATCTTGCAATAAAAGGTATAGTATTACCTTCTTCTAATAGTTTTAAAGTATTAATTGTTTGAAATTCCTTAATATTTAATTCATTTGTTATTTCTTTTATTATTTCATTATTCATTTTAATCACCTTTTTTATTATATAGGTTTTATAAGAAATAAACAATTTATTAAACATAATTTTACAAAAAAAGATATTATTTCTAATATCCATGTCTTAGTACTTCAAATTTTATATTTTTTTGTCTTCCAAAATCATAGCAATCATCTTCATTATAAAACAATAAATCTGCCTGAGCTCCTTTATTATTTCCAATGGCGCTTCCTCTATCTAGCACTATCACAATTTCATCTCCAATAGATAAATCATTTAGTTTAATTATTGTTCCAAAAGGATACTTTTTATCTGCTGCTATTATTCTAATATTACCATATTCATTGTCATTATAATAAATCTCATTTTTAACATTATATCCTGAAGCAGTAATACCGATACATCCATAACAATCGGGGCCATACGCTGTAACTGTACCATAAAATGTTTCTAACACATTTTCTTTTGTTTCTTTTTGTTCTTCTATTTCAACTTTTATATCTGTTAAATATTTAGTATCAAGTACATATATATAATTAAAATCTTGTTTATAATTAAACATATTAAATATACTAAATAACACAATTAATAATTTCATTAAACACCTCATGACAGGATATTTTATAATATTTTCAGTAATATTTAAATAGTAAAATAGAAATTACCAAAAATTGTATAAAAAAATAGAGTTTCCTCTATTATTTTTCATATACACTAACTTGTTTATCTTCTTTACCAAGTCTTTCATATTTAATTATTCCATCTATTTTTGCATATAAAGTATGGTCATTTCCCATTCCTACATTATTACCTGGAAAAATCTTTGTTCCTCTTTGACGATAAATAATGCTTCCTGCTGTTGCAAATTCTCCATCAGATACTTTTGCACCTAATCTACGACCTGCAGAATCTCTACCATTAGTAGAAGATCCCCCACCTTTTTTATGGGCAAATAATTGGATATTTAATTTTATCATAAATTAATCCTCCTATATAAATTTAATGTTTTTTTGATAATCTTTTTCTAATTCTTTTAATAAATCAATCATATTTTGAAATAATTTATTTATAGTATCAGTTTCTTTTAATATTTCTATTCTCATTCCTTTAGTATCGTTATATCTAACTGAATCTTTATCTAAAGTCAATGCTGCATTTACAGTAGTAATAACTATACTACTAACAGCAGAACAAACGATATCTCTACCACTTTCTGCATAATGTGCATGTCCTGAAATATTAATATTTTTTATAAAATCTTTTTCTTTTAATACTTCAATCTTAATCATATTAATTACCTAACAATTTTAGTAATTTCAACTTTAGTATAAGGTTGACGATGTCCTTGATGCTTTCTAGTACTTTTTTGTTTAGAAACATACTTGAAAATATTAATTTTCTTTTGTTTTCCATGTTTAACAACTTTACCAGTAACTTTTGCACCTTCTAGATAAGGATTCCCAATTTCATCAGCGATCATTAATACTTTATCAAAAGTTACTTCTTTTTCTGCATCTATATCTAATTTTTCAACATAAATAACATCATTTTCTGCAACATAGTATTGTTTACCACCAGTTTCAATTATAGCTTTCATATATACCTCCTTCATAACCTAAGACTCACTCTTAAAGGCGCCTATTGGACTTAATACCTTTTCAATGTGGTTTAAAAGTTTAAAGCTTAGAGGCTTCAAACATAAAAGATTTTAGCACAAATTAACTATATAGTCAATTAAAATATATGATTTTATAATAAAAAAAGTATTATTTAAAATACTTCTTTGCTACATTATATATTTCATCTGTGTTTAAATGAAAGTCATTTAATAAATCATTTTTTGAACCACTTTTGCCAAAATGATTTATTCCAAAAATATATTTATTACTTCTTACAAACTTATACCATGAATATGGAGAACCATATTCAATTACAATTCTCTTTTCTTTTGGTAATATTTTATTTTGATAACTTTTAGGTTGTTTAAAGTATCTTTCATGAGAAGGCATTGATACTACTCCTGCTTCTATACCAATTTCTTTTAATCTTTTTGATATTTCTATAGCAAGTTCTACTTCTTTTCCTGTTGCAATGATAAAACCTTTTTGATTATCAAATTTTTTAATTATATATGCCCCTTTATCAACTTCATTCATTTTTGTTAATTTTGAAATATTTGTTTTTTCTTTACTTAAAATTATTACACTTGGACCCTCTAAATTATTAAAAGCACTTTTATATGCACCCAATATTTCATTTGCATCATATGGACGATATACAGTTAAATTTGGAATGCTCCTTAAACCAATTAGTTGTTCTATTGGTTGATGTGTAGGTCCATCTTCACCCACTGAAATAGAGTCATGTGTAAATATATATACAACTGGCAATTTCATTAAAGCAGATAATCTAATTGATGGTTTCATATAATCTGAAAAGGTTAAGAAAGTTGAACCAAAGCATCTTATTCCTGATAAACAAATACCATTTAGTACTGCTCCCATAGTATGTTCTCTAACTCCAAATAATATGTTTTTTCCAAACACATTATTATTAAAGTCTTTTTCTTTATTTAAATATGTTTTTGTAGAAGTTGCTAAATCAGCACTTCCTCCCATAATTAAATTATTATCACTTATTCTATTTAATAAAATGTTGGATATACTTCTACTATAGTCATTTAAATTATCTTCTTTTTCAAATAATAAATTATCAAGCGAAATGCTTAAATCATTATTTATTAGTTTATCCAACTCTTTTCTTATAATTGAAGTAGATTTTTCATAATATTTTTGATATAAATTATTCCAACTCTTTATTTCTTCTTCATTTCTTCTATTTATAGTATTATTAATATGATTAAAAACATCTTCATAAACAGTAAATAATACATCTCTCATACCAAGTTTTTTCTTTAATTGAGTAATATCATCTTCAGTTAATGGTTTACCATGTACTAGACTAGTATTTTCATGTTTTGAACCTAATCCTAGTATTGTTTTTACTTCTATTAATGAGGGTTTATCTGTAACAAGTTTAGCTTTTTTTATGGCATTATCTATTTCAGTAATATTGTTTCCATCTTTTATAGAATAAACATCCCAATTCATGGCTTTGAATTTTTCTAAAACATTTTCATCAAAAACATTTTTTGTACTTCCATCTAATGAAATATTATTTGAATCATATAAAACTATTAATTTTCCTAGTTGAAGACTACCTGCTAGAGATGCTGCTTCAGAAGATATTCCTTCCATTAAATCACCATCACTACATAACACATATGTATAATGATCAATAATACTTTTAATCTTTTTATATCTATTATTTTGATATTTTTCTGCTATTGCCATACCAACTGCAGTAGCAAATCCTTGTCCTAGTGGCCCAGTAGAGCAATCTACTCCAGGAGTAACATTATATTCAGGATGTCCTGGTGTAAGAGAATTTAATTTTCTAAAGTTTTTTAAATCTTCTAATTTTAAGAATCCGCACATAAACAACATTGAATATAATAAAGCAGAGCCATGCCCAGCAGACATAACAAATCTATCTCTATCTATCCACATATCATTATTTTTATTAAAAATCATATGTCTAGTATATAAAGTATATAATAATGGTGCTGAACTTAAAGCAATGCCTGGATGCCCACTTTTAGCACAACTAATCATGTCAATCGCCAATGATTTTATGTTATTTATTGCTTTATTATCAATATTTAATTGTTCTTCTTGTTTTGTATTTGAAATTATACTCATTAATGACTACCTCCAAATTCATATATGTATTATAACAAAAATATTTAAATAGTTCAAATGCTTTAAAAAAAGAACGATTTCTCGCTCTTAATATTTATTATTGGTGATTCCTTAGGGATTCGAACCCTAGACCCACAGATTAAGAGTCTGTTGCTCTACCAGCTGAGCTAAGGAACCAATAAAATAATGCTATTTAATTATAGCATATTTTTTTTATATTTCAATAAAATTACTGTTTTTTTAACGTTTCTTTTTCTTTTTTTGACATTAAACTAGCTTTCTTTATTATTTTATATCCATATTTTTCTTTTAATTTATCTATTGTTGTATCTAATTTAGATTCATATTCAACTTTTTCATTATTTTCAAATAATGATGTTTGAAGAGTTCTATTGTCTACTAAATTGTTTAATCTTATTCCAATTAATCTAACTAAATCTTCATTATATAAATCCCTATATGCTATTTTAGCATTTTCATATATTTCACTTGTTATATTAGTAGCATTTAATAATGTTATTTGATGAGATTTTCTTTTAAATTCTTTTGTCTTTATCACTACACAGATAGTATAAGCATATTTTTTTTCTTTTCTAAGTCTTATTCCTAGCATTTCACTTATTTCTAATAAATTAGAAAATAATATTTCTTCATCAAGTGTATCTTTAATTAAAGTTATTTCATTGCCTATTCCTTTTTGTTCAATATAATCACTTATTACTTCATCACTATTAATACCTTTGGCAGAGTTAATCATATCTATTGCCATATTTTTAAAATATTTTTTTAATATAGTTGGATCAAAGTTTGCTAAATCTGAAATAGTATTTATTTTAAGTTCTTTTAACTTTTCAGTAGTTTTTTTACCAATTCCAAATAAATCATTTATAGGAAGTGGATACATTTTTTCTCTAACTTCGTAATCATATAAAGTATGAATTTTATATGGTTTAGAAAAATCACTAGCCATTTTGGCACATAATTTATTATTAGCAATTCCTATATTTACAGTGAAACCTAAAGCACTAAATATTTCTTTTTGTACTTTTTTTGCAAATTCATACTCATTTCCATAGAGTCTTTTTACTTTTCCATAATCTAAATAGCATTCATCAATTGATGCTATTTCAATATCTGGTGTATATTTTGAAAGCAAATTAAATAAGCTTTTACTCATTTTATTATAAAAAGAAAAATTTGGTGGATATACTCTTAAAGCAGGACATTTTTTTCTAGCACTATATAAGGTTTCAGCAGTTACTATACCTAATTTTTTACATAAATTCGATTTAGCAAGAACTATTCCAGATCTTGTTTTTTCATTTCCACCTATTACTGCATAAGTATCTCTAATATCAACTTTTGACCCTTTATTTAATAATTCAATTGCACTCCAAGATAAGAAAGCATTATTTACATCAATATGCATAATTATTCTTTCCATAATATCACCACTTTAAGTATAATATATCAAACATATATTTGCAATAAAAAAGAATAGATTTAATTTGCTTCTATTCTAATTACTTTAATATAAATTTTATTAATTACTAATTGTTTCATTATAATTATCATACACATAGTTTTTAAAATTTGTTTTACTTTTTGTTAAATATGTTAGTTTTACGCTTCCGCTTCCTGTATTTACAATAGAATGTTCAGGTATAACATATAAATTGCCATTAGTATATTAGGTTCCGTTTGAGCCAGCAGTTCCAGCACAATTATCACATCTTACTCCTAATCCACCGGCTATTCCAACACCACCAGTTCCTCCATCTCCACCATATTGATTGTATTCTGCTACCATAGTAGACGAACCGCCTCCTCCGCCTCCGCCTCCGTTAGCGCGAAGTATCAATGTAGAATTTTTTATAAATTGTGTACTACCTCCTCCGCCTCCGCCTCCGCCTGCATAAACATTATTACGTGAAACTTGGCCTGCTGTTCCATCTGGATATCCACCAGCTCCACCATTTCCGGAAGGACTATAACTATGAGTAATATATGTAGAATCAAAGCCATTGCTTCCATTATTACCAATTATAACTGAAACTATATCGGTTGTTCTTAAATATTCAATTGAAGAGATATAACCACCTTTGCCTGAAGCACCTCCTGAACCATATGAGTTTCCACCTGTTCCGCCTTCTCCACCTTTTAATTCCACCTTATAATATCCATCTTTTGGAATTACAACTGATTCTTCAGAGCCAGTATATGCATATTCATGTTCATATACATAATCATCATTTTCACAATACAATTCTATATTTAGATTACTTTCTACATCATTTGTTGTGCTAGTACTTTTTTTGTCTATTCCATTTCCTTTACTATCTATTATACATATTTCATATGTTGGTCTATCATCTACTATTGTTACTTCTATATATGATGATGAATCATAATTATTTCCATAACTACTTTTATTTAGCTTTTTATCTAATAATGCATTTATTTCTGCAAGTGTATATTTCTTTGTTGATGATACTGCACCACTTGATATATCTGTTCTTATTGCTTCTATTGCTCTTGATACATTTATTGCAAATGTTTCTTTTCTTGATGAATCCATATATTTTGTTATACTTGGTATTGATACTGTTACTAGTATTGCTAATATTACTATTACCGCTAACAGTTCTATTAATGTAAATCCTTTTTTATTTAGTTTATTCATATTATATAACTCCTTATCTTATTAACATTACACTTGAATTATATAATAACTGCCCCCCCCGTCAACCTTTTTTACTTATTAACAATTGATTTAACAAAAAATATACTGCAATAAAAAAAGAAGGTATTTCCTTCTTAATTTTTTTATCTTGAGCCGCCTCCGCCTCCACCAAAGGAACCGAAACCTCCTCCACCTGATGAAAATCCTCCTCCACCTGATGAATAAGATTGAGCTGCACTTCTAGCAGATGTTGCACTTACAACTGATGTAGCAGTTAATCTATTTATTAGAATAATATCATACATATTAATATGTGAATTATTCATTTCAGTTACTACCTCTGGATATAATTCTTTAAATTGTTCTGCTACTTTATCTGCAATACCAAATATTTGAGCAAACATTAAATATTCTTTCCAAAGTACTACTTCTAATGAAGATTTCTCTTTTATTCTTGAAAACTCAATTAAGAACTTTTTTAAACCTGCTAATTTAATTGCTTCTTCTTTTAATGAATCATTAATTAAATATTTAAATTTATCTTTTACTACTTTACCTTCTTGTACATATAGATCTCTTCCATACTCTTCTGCTTTATCAAACCATTTAAAGAACTTAGAGTAATTTACTTTACACCATCTTTCTAATTCTTTACTTTCTAGAATACCATCTTTACTAGCTGCTCTTAACATATCAAATAAATCTTCTTCTATATCATTATCAAATGTTACTTTTTCTTTTAATACAATATTTTGTTCTTCTTTTGTACCAATTAGTTTCTTTTTATCGGTAGTTAAAATTTCAATTTTCTTTTCAAAAGCCCATTTAAGAAATAATGTTCCTAAAAAATCTGTATTTTTCTTATTTAATTTATATGCTTGTGCTAAAAAATATGCTTTAAAAACATTCTTATTACATGGTATATCTCTAAAGTTATTTATTTCTTTTATATTAATTTTAGAACCTGCTTCTCCAAACTTATATTTAGAACTTTGTGTTCCAAAAAATATTCCTAAAGCTATTATAATAAATGGTATAAGAGTTTTAATAATTTTTGTTATTGTTTTAATAATTGTTGTAACATTATAATTATAACTAAAAGTTCCTTTTTCTGCTGCATCATAGACATCCTTAAAGTTTTGATATTTAGTATAAGTATTACTACTATCAATATTAAATGTACCTATTGGAAATTTTACTAGTAATACAGCGTAATTTCCATTTGATAATTTGGTATTTTCTTCATTGGACATAGATATTTTTCCATCTTTTACATATGCATATCCTTTATATCCATATCCCCAAACATCTAATGTATCAGGAAATGGATTAGGTCCTGTTATTGTAACACTGAATTTTTTTGGTGGAAAAGTTAAATCATTCACTAATCTTGAATATAATACTTGAGCATCATCAGTTAAATAAACTAAGTTTTGTATATCATAAGAAATAGTATATGTTTTGTTTTTATATTCACTAATTCCCCAACATAATTCAATGCCTTCATCAGCATGATTTATACCATATTTATATTGTTTATCATTAAATGAATCATGAATGTCCCAATTACCATTATAAATATATTCCCTATTTTCATCTTTTACTTTAAAATTAGTTATTTTCATATTACCAAGGTTATACATTTCTTTATATATTTCTGTATCAGAATTAGTAGTCATATTCCATTCTTCTACTACATGTCCGTTTCCATTAGTATCTAATGTTATATTAATTCTTAAATCATTCAACTTATTTGCTGCATTAGCATTAAATATGTTTAAAAAGAAAAAACAACTTATTATTAATAAATATTTTATTTTTTTCATATGTTCTCCTTTAAAAAAAGCTTACTAAGTAAGCTTAAAATTTTATTTCTGGTGTTTTTTTATCTGCTTCATTAGTTTCAAAGAAAACAGCTTTTTTAAATCCTGCTACTCCAGCAACAATATTACTAGGTACCATTTCAACTTTATTATTATAAGTTAAAACAGAATCATTATAAAATTGTCTTGAATAAGAAATTTTATCTTCAGTTTCTTTTAAATCATTTTGTAATGACATAAAGTTTTCATTTGCTTTTAAGTCAGGATAACTTTCAGATAATGCAAACAATTTACTTAATGCTTGAGTCATTTCTCCAGATGCTTTCATTTCTTCCTCTGGTGTTTTAGCAGAAACAAAAGTATTTCTAGCATTAATTACATTTTCTAATGTTTCAGATTCATGTTTTGCATATCCTTTTACTGTTTCTACTAAATTTGGAATCAAATCTGCTCTTCTTTTTAATTGAACTTCAATTTGAGACCATTGATCATCTTTCTTATTTCTTAATCCTACTAATGAATTGTATGTTGCAAAAAACCATAAAAGAATTAATACAACTATACCTAATATAATCCATAATATCATAATATTCCCTACCTTTCTTAATATCTATTTTATCAGTTTTTAAAACTTTTTTCAATATTATATTATATTTATTTTAAAATTATTTATACTACTAATGGAGGAATATTATGGACTTAGATATTAGAAAAAATGTAATTAGCAATTTTAAAGGTAATACTGCAAATGAAATAATTGAAACAATTGATACTGCTACTACTAGTAAAGATGAATTAGTATTACCCGGTTTAGGAGTTTTATTAGAATTGGTATGGCAAAATTTAAACAATGCTGAAAGAACTAATTTTGCTAATATTTTAATTGAAAAAATAAACAAATAAAAACGACAACAATGTCGTTTTTATTTATTAAATTTATGCAGCTTCAATATTCATAAATACCTTCTATTTAGTTTGTTATTCACTTTTATTTAACAAAATGTATATCAGTTTGAAAATTTATTTAATATCATTTCTATAATATTATATGTAATAATTTTAATGTCTTTTCTTATATTTCTACTATTGTTTGTCCATCATTAAATACATCTATTTTAAAAGCAATTACTTTTTTATTTGTTTTTAAATATTTATTAATTTCTGTTTTTAATATATTTAATCCTTTTCCATGAATTATTATTATTAAATGATTTTTAAGTTTTATATTGTCATTAATAAATTCATCTACTAAAATTTTTGCTTCATATCTATTGCACCCATGTAAATCTAATATTGGTAATTTTTTATATAACATATAGTTATCTATCATAATATCACTCTTCTACTTAATTTTATATTATTTAAATAAAAATAGCAAATAAAAAAATTGGAAATGTTTCCAATTTTACTTATTATTTAATGCTGCTTGTACTTCCATCATGGAAGGGAGTAAAAAGTTATATCAAATTAATTGAAGACTTAATTATTTTGTTTTTCTAAATATTCAGCCAATTTCTTATAGGCATCTTGACTCCAAAATTCCCATCTTTTTTCATCTTCAAAACACCCTAAAGTTTTTTCTTCCCCCTCTGGTATAAATATAAAATCCCAACTCCAACCATAAGTTCCAGATTTTTTTATGTCAATCTTTCCTTCAGTAATTCCTTCAAAAACAACAGGCTCTTTTCCAGGTTCGCAATATGCAATAGATTCTTTAAAATAAGCTGTTCTATCTTCTAAACCATCCATTAATTTTAATAATCCATCTTCACCTATTGTATCATCTGCATAATGCGTATATACACCCGGAAAACCTTTTAGTGCATTTACAAACAAACCAGAATCATTTTTTAAAACTGGCTTATTTAGTTTTTCAGCTGCCCATTTTGCAGAATATTTTGAAACTTCTATGACATCCTCAGCTTGTATTTCTGGAGTTTCCATTTTAATATTATCAACTTCAAATCCAAGCGGTTCTAATGCATGCTTTGCACTTTCAATCTTAGCCCAATTACCAGTTACATAAGTTATCGTTCTCATTAAATCACCTCTAAACATATTATACCATAGAAAAAGATTAAGTTTTCACTTAATCTCTTAGAAATTAATTCTTACTTCCTTGCTTGATTGCAGCTTGAGCTGCTGCAAGTCTTGCTATTGGTACTCTAAATGGACTACATGAAACATAAGTTAATCCAATTTTATGACAGAACTCAACACT
>CAZCLV010000014.1:0-766 GCA_964499645.1 uncultured Mycoplasma sp. | reverse complement strand
AAACCAATTTGGAACGACTTACCACTCCAATGAGACTAAAATGACTTAATTATTTAAAAATTAACTTAAATACGCTGGTGCGCCATAGCTAAATTTTTCATTAAACAATTCATTTAATATTAAGTTTGGAAATCTTCTTTTAACAATATCTACATACATCTTTAATACACTGATCAATGCCTCATTATCACCATTCAAGATTTTATTCCAATTGTCTTGATGGTATCTAACCTGCTCGCTTAATATAAAAAAGCTTATATAATCTAATAGTATCTGATTCAATAGAATTTTGGCATTACTACCATTTTCACTATATTCAGTTTGTAATACAAAATATCTTCCGCCAAAAGTTGATTCATATCCATACATTTTATTAAACTTATCTATAGATAGTTCTTTTGCTGATTCAAATTTAAGGAAAGATTCACTATGTAATTGACTTTTCAAATAGTCTCTATCCAAATTATCAAAAAATTTTCTTAACATGTCTTCTTCACGAGCATAAATTGCAAAAGATACTTTATTGTTATTTTCAACCAATTCACTATAACATTGTAAAACTTTTGGTTCAAGAAGTCTTAGTTTTATCAAAGCATTTTTTAATTCAGGTATACATTTTAATGTCTCCCTTAATTCGAACGTGCAATTTTTCTTTAAATTAACGTCAAAGATCTCACATAATGCCAAAAATACACCATCATTTGTATTTGCAAATTCATTTAATAATTTCCATGTTTTTTTATTTGTTTTCTGATTTTTTTGTTCA
>CAZCLV010000013.1:0-16332 GCA_964499645.1 uncultured Mycoplasma sp. | reverse complement strand
GGATAACAGTATCAGGAGCAGGTATGGTTCACCCAAATGTATTAAAAAATTGTGGATACGATCCAAACGTATGGAAAGGATTTGCATTTGGTTTTGGAGCTGAAAGATGTGCAATGCTAAAATATGGAATTAGTGATATTAGAACATTCTATCAAACAGATTTAAGAGAATTAAAAAACTTTGATCGAAAGGATGTGGAATAATGATAAGTATGAATTGGGTAAAAGATTACCTGGATATAGAAAATGAAGATTTAAAAGAATTAGCTACTAAAATTACTAAAGCAGGAGTAAATATTGAAAAAGTAATTACAAATCATATAGAAAATTTAGTAATTGGAGAAGTAGTAGATTGTATTAATCATCCTGAATCTGACCATTTACATGTTTGTAAAGTAAATGTTGGGAAAGAAGTATTACAAATAGTATGTGGTGCTCATAATGTCAGAAAAAACATTAAAGTTATTGTAGCATTACCAGGAGCAATACTTCCTGGAAACTTTGCTATTAAGCAATCAACAATTCGTGGAGTTGAATCTTCAGGAATGATTTGTGCATTATTTGAATTAGGATTAGAGCCTAAAACAGATGAAAATTATAATAAAGGCATAGAAGAATTAAATAATGACGCTCCAGTTGGAGAAGATGCTTTAAAATATCTTGGATATGATGATACTTTATATGATGTAGATATTCATAAACATAGAAATAATGATTGCTATTATCATATTGGATTTGCTTATGAAGTAGGAACTATTTTAAATAAAAAAGTGAAATTACCAGAATCAAATTATAATGAAATTAATGATAGTATTAATAATCATTTTAAGTTATCAGTAGAAACAGATAAATGCCCTTATTATGCAGCTAAAATGGTTACTGATGTAGAAATTAAGGAATCACCTGAATTTATTAAGAGAAGATTAGAAAGTGCTGGTATGCGTTCTATAAATAATGTAGTAGATATTTCTAACTATGTAATGCTTGAATATGGCCAACCAATGCATTTCTTTGATAAAGATAAATTAGGTAATTCAATTGTTGTAAGAATGGCTAATAATAATGAAAAAATTATTACTTTAGATAATAAAGAAAGAACTTTAAAAAATAGTGATATTGTTATTACAAATGGAAAAGAATCTATTTGTATAGCAGGAGTTATGGGTGGATTAAATACTGATGTTGATTCTAATACTAAAAATATTTTAATTGAATCTGCTATATTTGATGCAACTTCAATTAGATATACAAGTAATAATTTAAATTTAAAAAGTGAAGCATCTATAAGATATGGAAAAGGTTTAAATTATGAATATACCCTTGAAGCAATAAATAGGGCATGTTATTTATTAGAAAAATATGCAAATGCTAAAGTATTAAAAGATATTGTATTATATGATAATATTGATAAAACAGAAAAAACAATAGATTTTATTGGAAAAGATATTAATAAAATATTAGGAATTGAAATAGATGATGAAAGCATTAAAACAGAACTTAATAGATTAGATTTTAAATTTGAATATAATAATGGTAAGTTTCATGTAATTATACCTAGAAGAAGATTAGATATTGATTCAAATATTGCTGATATATCTGAAGAAATTGGTAGATTATATGGGTATAAAAACTTGGTTTCGACATTGCCAAAAGGAGAAACAAGAAGAGGAAGATATATTGGAGATGTTGAAATTAGAAAATCTATTTCTAAAAGATTAAGAAGTCTAGGATTAAATGAAACAAAAGGATATACATTGGTTAGTAAAGAATTAGCAGATATGTTTAATTACGAAAACAAGGAAACTGCTATTTTACCTAATCCTATGAGTAGCGATAAATCAATATTAAGAACCAGCTTATTACCATCACTTTTAACTACCTATGATTATAATAATTTTAGAGGAGTTAAAGATATACTTATTTATGAAATAGCTAAGACTTATAATGAAAAATTTATTGAAGATACAAAAGTTGCAATTTTAGTAAAAGGAAATTACTTAATAAATGAATGGCAAGGCACTACAAAAAAATGTGATTTCTATTTATTAAAAGGAATTATAGAAAACTTATTTAATTTTTTAGGATTTAAAAATAGATATACTTTTGAAAAACTAACTACTAAAAATATGCATCCTGGAGTATGTGCTACAATATTAATGGATAAAGAGCCTATTGGTATTATTGGAAGAGTTCATCCATTAATTAATCAAGATGAAATATTTGTTGCAGAGTTGTCTATGACAAAGTTATATGAGAAGAAAGTAAAACAAATTAAATATAAAGAAGTATCAAAATATCCAAGTATTGTAAAAGATTTAGCATTTGTAGTAAATAAAAATATTAGTTGTAAAGAAATAGAGGATTCTATTAAGAAAAATGGTGGAAGAAATTTAACAAATGTAGATTTATTTGATTTATATACAGGAAAAAATATTGATTCTAACTATAAATCTTTAGCATATTCTTTAACATTTAATTCAAATGAAAAAACTTTAACAATTGATGAAGTTGATATTATATTTAAAAATATTATTGATAATGTATGTAAAGAATATAATTGTGAAATAAGAGATAAATAATCTCTTATTTTTTTTATAAAAAAAGAAATAAGACTTTTGTATTGAAAAAAAATTAATTTAATGTTATATTTTTATTATATGGAGGCGCTATATGAGAAAAAAAATATTATTAATTATATTAGGAATAGTTCTATTAATGGGATTAGGATATGGTACTTATTATTTAATTAGTACAAGTAATCAAATGAAATATGAAGGCTTTATTATAGAAAAAGGAAATAAAGGAAAGTTTGAAATCTATGATAAAACTTTATATTATGAGGGATATGAAGGAGATTATGATAAGGCATATTATATTACTGGTAGCATAAAAAATTCTTCAAAAAGTTTTGCTTCATTAGCAATAATTACTTTTAATTTATATGATAAAGATAAAAATGTAATTGGTGTAGCAAAAGCAAGTGTTACAAATCTTGGTATTGGTGTAGCAAAAGAATTTAAAGCAATGTCACTTTCTAATACAAAAGTTGCATCAAAAGTTGTATCATATGATTTGAAATCTATTATTAAATATTAAAGTGTAGGAAATACACTTTTTAATTTACAACAAAAACTAAAAAACTGTTTTATTTTTATTATTTATATGTTAAAATGTAAATGTAATATAGCATAAGGAGGAATTTATATGGCATTTGATAAAATAAAAAAATTTGTAGGTGGCGGTTTTGGTGATGGAGATACAAATGAATTCTATACAAAAGAAAAAGATAATTTTAAAGAAGTAAGTGGAACTGGTAGTAAAATGATATTGCTTGAACCACGTGCTTTTTCTGAATCTCAACAAATAGCAGATTACCTAAAATCAAGAAATGCAGTAGTAGTTAATTTAAAAAGAGTAACTCCTGATCAAGCTAAAAGAATCATTGATTTTATAAGTGGAACTTTATATGCAATTAATGGAACATTACAAAAACTTGGAAATGGAATTTTCTTATGTACACCAAATAATGTTTCAGTAGAAGGAAAAATGAGTGATAATTCGGAAAAACCAAAAGCAAAAAAAGAAATAGATGAATATGAATGGTAAATAAATAAGTCATGAGGTGGTAAAATGGATAACTTTAATTCAGACAACAATGGTTATAATAAAAACCAAGTAAATGATTTTGTTGATTATGTAATTAAAAAAACTGAAGATAATATATATACAATTACAAAACTACAAGAAGAAGTTATTAGATTACAAGATGAATTAGGAAAGTATAAATTACGAGAAGAAAACTATAATTATGCTAACAAAAACAATGAAAAGCTTAATTATGAATTAAAAGAAGTTGCAAGAAAAGAAGCAGATTTAATTATAAATGAGGCAAAAAATAATGCTAATAGAATAGTAAATGATGCCTTATTAAAAGCAGAAAAAGCGGATTTACAAAAAATGGCATTAGAAAACAATATTAAAACAATTAAAAAGAAATTAAGAAGTAATTTACTTCAACAATTAGATATGGTTGAAGATATAGAAATATTGTAAATACTTGATTATTATAATAAGTTGTGATATTATATTTAAATCAAAGCAAATGACGAAGACGTAAATATATTAATATTTTATAGAGAGTTGGATTAGGTGAAAGCCAATAAATTAGATATATTTTGAATCACTTCCGATGTGTTTATGAAAGTAAAACGGTTACGCGTTATAGTATTAAGTGCATAATATACTTTATGAAATAAGGTGGTACCACGAAGATTTTCGTCCTTATAACATAAAGTTTTTTTATTGAAAGGATGAAAGATATGTTTAAAGAATTAAAAAAAGAAAGCGTTGATAAGGTAGAAGATAGTTTTTCAAAATATTGGGAAGAAAATAAAATATTAGAAAAAAGTATTGAAAAAAGTGACAAAAATTTTGTTTTTTATGATGGACCTGCTACTGCAAATGGATTTCCAGGATTACATCATATGGTTGCTAAATTTTTAAAAGATAGTTTTTGTAAATATAAGACTATGCAAGGATATAGCGTTCATAGAAAAGTAGGTTGGGATACTCATGGTTTACCTGTAGAAGTAGAAGCAGAAAAAGAATTAGGGTTTAAATCTAAAAAAGATATTGAAAACTATGGCATTGAACCATTTAATAAGAAATGCCGTGAAATAGTATGGAAAAATGAAAAAGCATTTAGTGATTTAACTACTAAAATGGGGCAATTTATTGATTTAAAAAACCCTTATGTAACATATAATAACGATTATATAGAAACAGAATGGTGGATATTAAAAAAGTTCTTTGATGAAGGATTATTCTATGAAGGAGTAAAAATATTACCATATTGTACAAGATGTGGAACAGGGCTTGCTTCCCATGAAGTTGCACAAGGATATAAAGAAATAAGTGTAGATACTGTTATAGTTCCATTTAAGAAAAAAGATGAAGATTGTTATTTTTTAGTTTGGACTACTACTCCTTGGACTTTAATTGCAAATGTAGCATTATGCGTTAATCCAAAAGAAGAATATATAAAAGTAGAATCTGAAGGATATAAGTTTATTTTAGCAAAAAAACTTGCTAGTAAAATCTTAGGTGATGAATATAAAATAATAGAAACTTATGTTGGAAAAGAATTAGAATATATAGAATATGAACAATTAATACCAGAACTTTCTGTTACTAAAAAAGGTTTTTTTGTTACTTGTGATAACTATGTAACTATGGAAGATGGTACAGGAGTGGTACATATTGCTCCAGCTTTCGGTGCAGATGATGCTAATGTAGGAAAAAAATATGACTTACCATATCTTAATCCAGTTGGAGAAGATGGTTGTTATATAAATGGGCCTTGGAAAGGAATTAAAGTATTTGATGCTGATTTAGAAGTAATAAAATACTTAAAAGAAAATGACAAATTATTTAGAAAACAAAAAATGGTACATGATTATCCTCATTGTTGGAGATGTGGTACCCCACTTTTATATTACTCTAAACCAAGTTTTTATCTTGAAATAACTAAAATAAAAGATAAAATAATTGAAGCAAATAAAAAAGTAAACTGGTATCCAGAATATGTTGGTGAAAAAAGATTTGGTAATTGGTTGGAAAACTTAAATGATTGGGCAATATCTAGAAATAGATATTGGGGAACACCACTACCATTATGGAGATGTAGTTGTGGACATGATGAAATGATTGGTTCTCGTGAAGAACTAATAGAAAAAGCTACTGAAAAAGTAACAAAAGATATTGATTTACATAGACCATATGTAGATGATATTCATATAAAATGTCCAATATGTGGTGGAAAAATGAATAGAGTTGAAGAAGTAATAGATTGCTGGTTTGATTCAGGATCTATGCCATTTTCTCAATATCATTACCCATTTGAAAATAATGATTTCTTTGAAACACAATTTCCAGCAGATTTTATTTGTGAAGGAATAGATCAAACAAGAGGATGGTTCTATTCATTATTAGTTATATCTACATTTGTTAAGGGAATTAGTCCTTATAAAAATGTTTTAGTTAATGATTTGTTACTTGATAGTGAAGGAAAGAAAATGAGTAAATCAAAAGGTAATATAGTAGAACCATTTACTACTATGAAAGAATATGGAGCAGATACTGTGAGATTTTATTTACCTTATGTTTCTCCAGTATGGACACCATTAAAATTTGATATAACTGGTTTAAAAGAAGTATACTCTAAGTTTTTTAATCCACTAAGAAATACATATAATTTCTTTGTTACATACGCTAATATTGATAAAGTTGATCCAAGAGAATTTTCAGTAAAATATAATGATATAGAAGAAATAGACAAATGGTTATTATCAAAATATAATAACTTATTAAAAAACGTAACAGATTCATACGAAGAATATGATCTAAATAAAGTTGTAAGATATTTAACTAACTTTGTAAGTGATGATTTATCTAATTGGTACATTAGAAGAAATAGAAATAGATTTTGGGGTAACAAATTAGATAATTCTAAGATGAGTGTGTACCAAACTACTTATCAAGTGCTAGTAGGTTTATCACAAATTATTGCTCCAGTAGTACCATTTTTATCTGAAGAAATATATCAAAATCTTACTAATTTAGAATCTGTTCATTTAAGCGATTTTCCAAAGTATGAAAAAAACTTAATTAATCAAAAAATAGAGCAAAAAATGGATTTGGTAAGAGATTTAATCAGTTTAGGCAGAAATGCACGTGAAGAAGCTAAAATTAAGGTTAGACAACCTATTAGTGAAATAATACTTGATGGAAAAAATGAAAATATTATTGGAGATTTAACATTATTAATAAAAGAAGAATTAAATGTAAAAGAATTAATATTTGAAAAAGATCTTTCAAAATATATGAATTATATTATTAAACCTAATTTTAAAGAATGTGGTAAAGTGATGGGTCCAATGATGAAAGAATATTCAAAATTTTTATCTGATTTAAATTCTAGTGATATTAAAAAAATAAGAAACAATGAAACTATTAAGTTTAACGACATAGATGTTACACCTGAATTAATAGATATTAGAATAGAATCTAAAGAAGGATTTGATGCAGTACAAGAAAATAATAACTTTATTATTTTAAATACTACTTTAACAGAAGAATTAATTAATGAAGGTATAGCAAGAGAATTAGTGTCAAAAGTTCAAAACCTTCGTAAAGAAAAAGACTTTGATATAGCAGATCGTATTAATCTTTTATATAATGGTGATTCAAAATTAGATGAAGTAATTAATAATTTTAATGAATATATAAAAGATGAAACGTTATCAATAAATATTATTAAAAAGGATAATTTAACAACTAAATTTGAATTGAATAATATAGAAGCAATGTTAGATGTAGAAAAAATATAAAACTATAAAAGAATATGTTTATAAATAAATAGAAAAAAGAATAATAAAAATAAACCTATAAAAAATAATATTTTATAGGTTTTTTGTATTAAAATCTTCTTTTTTATGATTTGCATAACTTTATAATATTTTATATTATTAAAAAAAGATGATTAAATAAATTATTTAAAAGGAATAGACCAATTAATAATAAAAACAATAGAAATATTTTAAAGAACATTTTTCTTCATTTTGACATTGGTGCTAGATTGTGCTATATTGTTATTAGAAGAGTTAATGTCGTTTGGCAATTGTAGCCACTGGCCGTTAACTCTTTTTTTTATGATTTTATCATCTGTGCATGAAATTAACTTTAAATAAAAATGAACAATTATAACTATAATTGCTCATTTTCTTTATATCTATCTTTTGCTTCTTTTAATATTTGTAATGCATATTCTTTTCCATAAAAATCAAATACTTTTACTTCTATATTTTGTAATCTTTTATAATTAGAAAAGAAATCCTTTATTTCTAATAAAGTATGCTCTTTAATATCATTTATTTCATTAATATCATTAAATCTAGGATCTACTGAATTAACTGCAATAATTTTATTATCTCCAAATCCATTATCATTTGTTTCTAAGAATCCTACAATTCTTGCTGGAACAACACATCCTGGAAAAGTTGGTTCAGTTGTTAATACTAATATATCTAAGGGATCACCATCTAATGATAAAGTATTTTCAATAAATCCATATTCTGCAGGATAAGTCATTGAAGAGTATTGAACTCTATTTAACCTAATTGTATGAGTTTTTCTATCAATTTCATATTTGTTTTTTGTCCCAACAGGTATTTCAATTATTGCATCTATTACATCTTTCATAATTACCTCCAAGTATAATTATATCATATTTATTGATTTTGTTTATTAGTTTTTATAAATTCACGTAAAATTTTTGTCACAGCTCTTTTTTCTATTCTTGAAACATAACTTCTGGATATTTTTAATTCCTTTGCAATTTCTTTTTGAGTTTGCTCATTTAAATTATTTAAACCATATCTTCTTATAATAATTTCTTTTTCTCTTTCAGTTAATATACAAAAAAATTTTTTTAATAATTTTATATTATCTTTCTTATCTATTTCTTCAATATAATCAGGTCTGGGTGCTTTTAATATATCTAAAAATGTTATTTCATTACCATCTTTATCAAAACCTATTGGCTCATCTAAACTAATATTCATATTATTTTTTTTATTACTTCGAAAATACATAAGTATTTCATTTTCAATACATCTAGCACAATATGTAGTTATTTTAGTACCATGCTTTAAACTATAACTATCTATGCCCTTAATTAATCCAATAGTGCCAATACTTATTAAATCATCATTATCAATATTTTTACTTTCAAACTTTTTTACAATATGTGCTACTAATCTTAAATTATGCTCAATAAGAATATCTCTAGCATTTTTATCTTTTTTTAATAACAACTCAATATATTTTTCTTCATCTTCTTTAGATAATGGTTCAGGGAAAACATTATTTGAATAAGATGCTGTAAAAAACAAACAAGTTTTTAGTATTTCTAATATACTTAATAACAAAAATATCACTCCTAATTAAGTATATGAAAAAATATAGTAAAATTTTAAATTAATTTTTATAAAATAAATATGTTTTTATGGTAAAAAAAGCATTTATTAGGTATAATTAATATGGTGATATTATGAATAAAAATGATTATTTTGATGAATTAATAAATAGATATTTATCATACATAAGTGATCAAAGAAATTATTCAATTGACACTATTAAGAGTTATAAAGAGGACTTAAAACAATTAAAAGAATATTACCAAATTGAGCAAATAAACTTTTTAAATATTAAATATTCTGATATTAGAAATTATTATAATTTTTTAGATAAAAAAAAGTATAGTAAAAATTCTATTGCCAGAATGATAAGCAGTTCAAGAAGCTTTTATAAATATTTAGCATTTATTAATGAAGTAGAAACTAATCCATTTCTTTTAGGAAGTTTACCTAAAAAAGATCAATTGCTTCCAAAGTTTCTTTATTATAACGAACTTGAAGAAATGTTTGATATATGCGACTTAAGCAATTATTATGGACAACGTGATAGATGTATATTAGAATTATTATATGCTACTGGTATTCGTGTAAGTGAATTAACTAATGTAAAACTTGAAGATATAGATTTTTCTTCTAAACAAATAAAAGTTTTGGGAAAAGGAAATAAAGAAAGAATAGTTTTCTTTGGAAATTATGCTTTAGAGTACTTAGGAAAATATATAAATGATGGTAGAAAAAAACTACTAAAAGACGGCGCTTCTGAATATTTATTTATTAATAATAAAAAAGAAAGACTTGAATCAAGAGGAGTCGAATTAATAATAAGTAAAATAGTATCTAAAACAAGTATAAAAACTAAAATAACGCCCCATACATTAAGACATACTTTTGCCACACATTTATTAAACGAGGGCTGTGATATATTAACAGTTCAAGAATTGCTTGGACATGAATCTTTAAGAGCCACGCAGGTTTATACGCATATTACTACTGATGCTTTAAAAGATACATATTTAAAAACACATCCAAGAAATAATAAGAAACTAGATTAGGAGGGTTTATGAAAATAAAAGAAATGATAAAAGGACTAGAAGAAGGAAACTTAATAGAAAGAAAAAAAATTGATAAAGAACAAGAAATAAAGAGTGTAACATATAATTCAAAAGAAGTAATAAAAGATACATTATTTATATGTAAAGGATATAATTTTAAAGAAGAATATGTAAAAGAAGCCGAACAAAGAGGGGCAATTTGTTATATAAGTGAAAAAGAATATAATACAAATATGAACTATATAATAGTAAAAGATATAAGAAAAAGTATGGCGTTAATAGGAAAAGAATATTATAAAACAAAAGAGCAAATAAAGAAGATAGGAATAACAGGAACAAAAGGAAAAACGACAACAATATATTTTATACATAATATATTAAATGAATATAATAAAAGAAAAACAGCATATATATCAACAATAGATTATTATATAGGAAAAGAAGTAAAGAAATCACATAATACAACACCAGAATCATTAGAATTATATAAATATATAAAAGAAGCAGAAGAAAACAAATATAAAGAAATAGTAATGGAAATATCAAGTCAAGCAGAAAAATTAGATAGAATATATGGATTGACATTTGATGTAGGAGCAATAACAAATATAGGAAAAGATCATATATCACCAAGAGAACATCCAAATTATGAAGATTATTTAGGATGTAAGATAAAATTTTTAAAGAAATGTAAAAAAGTATATATAAATAAAGAAATAGAAGAATATGAAAGAATAGAAAAGGAATTAAAAGATAAAGAAATAATTACATATGGAGTAAGTAAAAGTGATTATCAAATAAAAGAAATAAGAAAAGAAGGAAAAGAGACAGTATTTAAAGTAAATGAAGAAGAATATAGATTAAAAATAAGAGGAAAATTTAATTGTTTAAATGCGTGTTTAGCAGTTTCAATATGTAAAGATTTAAATATACCATATGAAGATATATATAAAGGATTATACATTACAGAAGTTCCTGGTAGAATGACTGTTTATGAAGATGGAGTTTGTCCAATAATTGTAGATTATGCGCATAATAAACTATCTATAGAAAATCTATTTAAAGTAATCAAAGAAGAATATCCAAATAATAACATAAAATTAGTAGTAGGTTGCCCTGGTGATAAAGCACTAAATAGAAGAAAAGAAGTAGCAGATTTAGCAAGTAATTTTTGCAGTTATGTATATATTACTGCTGAAGATCCAGGAAGTAAAAATGTTTTAGATATTGCAAAAGAAATAGCATCTTATCTTGATACGAATATTGCTTATGAAATTATTTTAGATCGTGAAACTGCAATAAAAAAAGCAATTAATACTGCTAAAAAAGATGATATAATTCTTATAATTGGTAAAGGTGATGAAACTTATCAATTAGTAGATGATAAATATATTGAATATAAATCAGACTTAAAAGTAGTAGAAGAAAATATATTAACAGTTACTAATTAGGAGGAAATATGGAAAATTTAACTATTAATGAAATAAACAATGCTGTCAATGGTAAAGTAATCAACTTTTTTAACAATAGCATTATAGATAATATTGTAATTGATTCTAGAAAAGCAAATAATAATTCATTATATATACCTATTATAGGAGAGATTCATGATGGCCATATTTTTTTAGAAGATGCCTATAATAATGGGTGTAGAAATTTTATTATTGACGAAAATCATAGTTTTTTAAAGAATGACTCCAATATTATTCAAATCAAAGATACAACTATTTTTCTTGGAAATATTTCTAAATATTATAAAGAAAAATTTAATATTCCATTTATAGCAGTAACTGGAAGTGTGGGGAAAACTTCTACAAAAGATATGATTTATTCAGTATTAAACAAAAAATATAAAACACTAAAAAACATTGGTAATTTAAATAGTAATATTGGACTTCCAAGAACTTTATTTAATTTAGATAATTCTTATGAAACTGCTGTAGTAGAAATGGGATTATCATATAAAGGAGATATAGAATATCTTGCTAATTTAGTTAATCCAAACATTGCAGTAATATCTAATATTGGATTATCTCATATTGAAAATTTTAATAATCAAGATGAAATATTTGATTCAAAAATGGAGATAACTAGTAACTTTAGTAAAGATAGTTTACTTATTGTAAATGGCGATGATGAATATTTAATGACATTAAAAAACAAAAAATTAAATTATAAATTACTGTCTTATGGTTTTAATAATGATAATGATATTTATTGTAATAATTATGCAATTAATGAGAGTAATATAGAATTTACTTGTGTAATAAATAATCAAGAAGAAACATTTATTATTCCTACTATTGCAAAACATAATATATTAAATGCCATGGCTGCCATATTAGTGGGTTTAAATTTAAATATGAATATAGAAGATATAAAAGAAGGATTAAAAACATTTGCAATTACTAAAGGAAGATTAACAATTATAAATAAAAGAAATATAACTATTATAGATGATAGTTATAATGCTTCTGCTGATAGTATGATCTCTGCTTTAAGTGTTTTAAGTTCTTATAAAACAAGAAGAGTAGCTATTTTAGGAGATGTTTTAGAAACAGGTTCTTATGAAAGACAAATACATGAAAAAATAGGTAGTAATATAATTAATAATGTTGATTTATTAATAACAGTAGGAAATTCATCTAAATATATTGATTTAAAAGCAATGGAAGAAGGATTTAGTAAAGAAAATATATTACATTTTTATAACTATGAAGAAGTAATTAATAATATAGATAATATTATAAAAGAAAATGATACAATTTTAGTAAAAGCATCACACGGTATAGAACTTGATAAAGTAGTAGAATATCTTGAACAAAAATATGAATAAAAAAAAATTATTACTTCATTCATGCTGTGGACCTTGTAGTAGCTATGTATTATCTTATTTAAAAGAAAACTATGATATAACTTTAATTTATTATAATCCTAATATTTATCCTAAAAAGGAATATAAAAAAAGATATAATGAGCAAAAAAGAATAATAAAAGAAATGTTCAATGATGAAATTAAAATTATTGAATGTAATTATATACCACTTATATTTTATTTTAAGGCAATTAAACATAGAAAAGATAAAGAAGGTGGTAATAGATGTCATATTTGCTATGAACTAAGAATGAAAAAAACTGCTCAGATAGCAAAAAAATATAAATTTGATTACTTTACTACAACTTTGTCAGTTAGTCCATATAAAAATAGTGATGTATTAAACACTATAGGAAGAAAATTAGAAAAAAAATATAATATTAAATATTTAGAATCTAATTTTAAGAAAAATGATGGATATAAAAAATCAATTGAATTTTCAAAACAATATAATTTATATAGACAAAACTATTGTGGATGTAAATATTCATTAAGAAAATAGTGTCAAAAAATTAAATAAATCATCTTATATAATAAGGTGATTTTTATTATGAAAATAAAAGAAATGATAAAAGGACTAGAAGAAGGAAACTTAATAGAAAGAAAAAAAATTGATAAAGAACAAGAAATAAAGAGTGTAACATATAATTCAAAAGAAGTAATAAAAGATACATTATTTATATGTAAAGGATATAATTTTAAAGAAGAATATGTAAAAGAAGCCGAACAAAGAGGGGCAATTTGTTATATAAGTGAAAAAGAATATAATACAAATATGAACTATATAATAGTAAAAGATATAAGAAAAAGTATGGCGTTAATAGGAAAAGAATATTATAAAACAAAAGAGCAAATAAAGAAGATAGGAATAACAGGAACAAAAGGAAAAACGACAACAATATATTTTATACATAATATATTAAATGAATATAATAAAAGAAAAACAGCATATATATCAACAATAGATTATTATATAGGAAAAGAAGTAAAGAAATCACATAATACAACACCAGAATCATTAGAATTATATAAATATATAAAAGAAGCAGAAGAAAACAAATATAAAGAAATAGTAATGGAAATATCAAGTCAAGCAGAAAAATTAGATAGAATATATGGATTGACATTTGATGTAGGAGCAATAACAAATATAGGAAAAGATCATATATCACCAAGAGAACATCCAAATTATGAAGATTATTTAGGATGTAAGATAAAATTTTTAAAGAAATGTAAAAAAGTATATATAAATAAAGAAATAGAAGAATATGAAAGAATAGAAAAGGAATTAAAAGATAAAGAAATAATTACATATGGAGTAAGTAAAAGTGATTATCAAATAAAAGAAATAAGAAAAGAAGGAAAAGAGACAGTATTTAAAGTAAATGAAGAAGAATATAGATTAAAAATAAGAGGAAAATTTAATTGTTTAAATGCGTGTTTAGCAGTTTCAATATGTAAAGATTTAAATATACCATATGAAGATATATATAAAGGATTATACATTACAGAAGTTCCTGGTAGAATGGAAATAATAAATGGTTTTATTTGCCCTATAATAATTGATTTTGCTCATAATAAGCTTAGTTTAGAAACTTTAATTAATGATGTACTAGATAATTATACTAATAAAAAAATTATATTAGTAGGAGGAGTACCTGGTGAAACATCATTAAATAGAAAAAAAGATTTAGCAGATGTAGTAAATAAATATAATACTTTTATTTATCTAACAATGGATAATCCTAATAATGAATCTACAAAAAAAATATGTAAAGAAATATCTTTACACATATTTAAAAACTACAAAATTATTATAAAACGTAAAAAAGCTATAAGAAAAGCACTGAAAAATGCTACTCATGATAATATTATAATTATTTTTGGTAAAGGAAATGAAAACTATCAAATAATTAATAATACTAAAAGATACTATGAAACTGATAAAAATATTGTTTTAAAATATTTAAAAAAGGCCTAAGCCTTTAAAATTTACGATATAATCCAATAACTTTACCTAAAACTGTAACATTATCTAGAATAATAGGGGCCATTGTATCATTTTCTGGTTGTAATCTAAAATGACCATTTTCTTTATAAAAAGTTTTAACTGTTACTTCATTTTGATCTGTCATTGCCACAATAGTATCACCATTTTTAGCATCTTGTTTTCTTTCAACAATAATTATGTCTCCATCATATATACCAACATTAATCATAGATTTACCACTTACTTTTAATGTAAATACTTCTTTTTTATTATTTATTAGGTTAATAGGCAAATCAAAGTATTCATCAGGCATTTCTATTGCTTCAATTGGATTACCAGCTGTAATCTTTCCTAATAAAGGTACAGATACAATAGAATCTTTTTTTTCGTCATATTCATTATCTACTAATAATTCTATAGTTCTATTTTTTTCTGGATCCTTTTTAATATATCCTTTTTCTTGTAATTTAGTTAAGTGTACTTGTATAGTAGCAGTACTACTTAAATTTGTTAAGCTACATAATTCTCTAACAGTAGGTGGATAACCTTTTTTTGCCATAAATTTTTTAACTTCTTTTAATATATAATCTTGTTTATTAGTTAAATTTTCCATATTTATTCCTCCATAAGTAAATATTAACATAATAAGTGTAAAATGTCAAACAAATGTTCAATAAAACATTTACGCAAACAAGTGTTTGTAATAAGATATAATTATGAAAGGAAAAAAGTATTATGAAAGTATTAAAAAAACACAAAGTAGCTATTATATTTTATTTAGTAATGATTGGATTAACGTTTATATTATCTGCTAAAGTAGAAAAACTAGAAAGCAAAGAAGATTATAATATTTATAATAAAAATATCGTTATGAATAATTTAAAATAGTATTTACAATTATATGTTTTTGTATTAAAATTAAATTGTAAATTTAGTTGTTGCGAAGATAAAGATTGGAAACTTTTAGCAATATTTATTAAAGTGATTCTTGAAAAAGAATAAATAGAGTGGAACCGCGGATTATTATTCGTCTCTATATTGTTTTTTTAGAATTACTTTTTTTTAGGAAGGAAATGATAATTATGAATATGGAAAAAATGGTAAACTTTTGTAAAAATTATGGATTTATTTTTCAAGGAAGTGAAATCTACGGAGGACTTGCTAATACTTGGGATTATGGTCCACTTGGAAGTAGATTAAAAAATAATATAAAAGATGCTTGGAGAAAAAGGTTTATTCAAGAAAGAATAAATGCTTATGAAGTAGATGCAGATATTTTAATGCATCCAAGAGTTTGGGAAGCTTCAGGACATGTTAGTTCATTTAGTGATCCATTGGTTGATTGCAAAGAATGTAAAATGAGACATCGTGCTGATAATTTAATCAATGATTATACAGATTCATCTATTGGAGATGCTATGACACAAGAAGAAATGATTAA
>CAZCLV010000012.1:0-16719 GCA_964499645.1 uncultured Mycoplasma sp. | reverse complement strand
CAAATGCTAGACTTTCATAAAAATAAGCGGTATTGTGTATTTAACTAGTGAGTTGGTGGGCTGAGAATATAGATGAGTAAAGCCCCATTTAAAAATTAACAGAACTTAGGGTCTGTTTTTTTGTGAAATAAATGATATAATAATTACAAGTTTATAATACCAAATAGTAATTTGTAAAAAAGATGGGAGATGTATTATGACAAAAGCAGAATGGTATGAGAAAAAAGAAGGCAAAGCACAACATTTAGTTTATCTAAATGATAAGGGAAAGGAATTAGAAAAGTTAATTAATAAAGAAAAAACAATGATAATAAGGGGTGCAACAGGAAAAAAATGTCCTTTGGGTGGTCCTGCAAAAGTAAATGATGATATCTATTTTGTTCAAACAGGTGGAGATATGATAGTTACTCATAAAGGTATTATTTCAAAGGTTATTGAGAGTGAAAAGATGACACCTGAAGAATCAGAAGAATTTATCAAAAAATATGAAAAAGAACTTAATCTATCAAAAGACCAATATAAAAGATGGAATGGAAAAAAGTTTTTGGCAGCTTATGAAATATCTGATTTAAAAGAAATTGAAAAATTTAAATATAATCGTGAAAATAATATGGATGACTGGATTATTACAGATGATATCAACAAAATAAAACTATAATGCAAATTATAATTTATAGATTAGATGATTTATAATAGCATATTATTTATGTATAATTATATTAGTAACTGAGTTTTTCTTTAACTTATTTTTTTGTAAATGAACTTAAATAAGGCCCCAGAGGAAAAATTATAGGTTTATTCCTGTTTTTTTATGCTATAATTAAATAGTAATATAAAGGATGTGAATATATGAGTATAATTGAGTTAAAGGACTTAACAAAAAAATATGGGAATAAAATAGTGGTTAACAAACTTAATTTTGGTATTGAAAAAGGAGAATTATTTTCTTTATTAGGTGTGAATGGAGCAGGAAAGACTACTACAATAAAAATGTTAACATGTTTAACGATGCCCACAGATGGAGATGCTTTGCTAGAAAATAATAGTATTAAAGAAAATAGAGATAAAGTAAAAGAAATAGTAAATGTTTCTCCCCAAGAAACTGCAGTTGCTCCTAATTTATCTGTCAAAGAAAACTTAGAATTTATAGCAGGAGTTTATGACATAAAAAATAAACAAGAAAAAGTTAAACAATTACTTAAAGATTTTAATTTAGAAGAAGTATCTCAACAAAAAACAAAAACTCTATCTGGCGGATATAAAAGAAGACTATCAATTGCTATGGCACTTATTAATGATCCTAAAATTTTGTTTTTAGATGAGCCAACATTAGGATTAGATGTTATTGCAAGACGTGAATTATGGAAAATAATAAAAAGTTTAAAGGAAAAAACAACTATTGTTTTAACAACACATTATATGGAAGAAGCAGAATTACTTTCTGATAGAATAGGAATAATGTCACATGGTGTTTTAGTAGCAATAGGCACTGCAAAAGAGTTGATTAAAAAAGCGTCTACTTCTAATTTTGAAGATGCTTTTGTTGAATTAGCAACAGGAGGTAAAAATGAAAACAATTAACTTTGCAAAAAGAAATTTTAAAGAGTTATTTAGAGATCCAATGAGTATTATATTTTCAATAGCTTTGCCATTATTTTTACTTGTTATATTTCAACAATTTAAGATTCCAGCAGAACAATATAGTTTAGTAAATTTTGCTCCAAGTATTGTTATATTTAGCTATGGGTTTATCTCACTATTTGTAGCACAATTAGTATCAAAAGACAGAACTAGTTCATTATTATCAAGATTATTTTCATCTCCAATGAAACCAATGGAATATATATTAGGATATACACTTGCTTTAATACCAATTGTTTTAATTCAAAATATTGTATTCTTTACAGTAGCAGTTTTATTAGGATTAACTTTAAGTATTAATATTGTTTATTCAATTTTAGTATTAATAGCAATTTCTGTATTATTTATTGAATTAGGAATTTTGATAGGATGTATTGTAAATGATAAACAGGCACCTGCACTTGGTTCATTAATAATTCAATTAATTGCATTTACAAGTGGTATGTGGTTTTCAATAGATCAAGTTGGAAAAGTATATGGAACTATTTGTAAAATCTTACCATTTAAGTATACATTAGATATATCAAGGATGATTATTATTAATGAATATAATAATCTATTATTGACAATACTAACAATAGTAGGATATACACTTATTACATTTATATGTGCAAGTGCAGTTTTTAATAAAAAAATGATAAGTGATAAGTTATAAAATCAAAAAAATTACAATTTATTTACACTTTATCTTTAAAATACAAAAAAATACTTTTTTAAACATTAAAAACATGTTATTATAATAATAGATAAAAATATTATCTAAGGAGGATAGATATGAAAAAAGAAATTTCAAATAATTCAAAGGTGGGAATAATTATTTCTGCAATAGCTTTAGGGTTGTCATTTGCAACATTAGTGCTTAATATTATTAATAAGACTGATCCAGGTGCAACAATTACAATTTGTCTTTGTGTATTAACAATACTTTTTTCAAATATAGCAATATATAAAGAAAGAGAAAACAAATAGTAAAAAGAACACTTTTGTGTTCTTTTTCTTTTGTTATATAATTCTATGGGAAGGTTAATGTAATCTTCTTTTTATCTGCCTTAATGAATCCTTCTTCTTTCAAGCTTTTTAATTCTCTCATCATTGCACATCTATCAATTGCTAAGTAATCTGCTAAATCAGTATATGAAAAAGGTAAGTGAAATGTATTTGATAAATTATTTTGTGATAAAGTTTTAAAATATTTTAATATTTTTTCTCTAATACTTCTTTTAGTAAGAACTTCAACCCTATTGTTTAGTTCTGCAATTTTAGAAGAAAGGATTTGAAACATATTATTTACAAATAAACCATAACAACCATTTCCTTTTATTGATTTTTCCATAATAGTATTATAATCAATAAATAATATTTCACAATCTTCATTAGTAATTACTGATAAGTCGTTATTAATATTAGAAGAAAATAATTCTCCAAAAACATAATTTTTTTCTAACTTCTCAATAATAATACGGTTTCCGTTATAATCAAATTTAGTAATATTAGCACTTCCATTTAATATTATGCCTATTTGGCTTATATTGCCCATATTAGATAGAATAGTTCTACCTTTTTTATAAGATACTTTTTTAGCATCAAAAGCACTTAACATCTTCTTTACGTCAACTTCATCTATTTGATTAAACATTGAAATATAAGTCATATCAAGGACCTCCTAATATTTTTAACACTTAATTTTATTATATTTCAAAAAAGTTGCAAATGCAACAAATAATTAAAATTAATATTGGTATAATGAAGTTACAAATATAGAAGGGAGGATGACTATATAAAGATAATTAAAAGAGATGGCCGAATAGTAGATTATGATTCAAATAAAATATTTATTGCAATAGAAAAAGCAAATGCTATGGTTGTTGAAGAAAAAAAGATTAGTAAAAAAGATATTAATAATATTATTAAGTATATTGAAAGTTTAAATAAAAAAAGAATGCTTGTTGAAGATATACAAGATATTATAGAAAAAAAGTTAATGGAATTTAAAAAATTTGAATTAGCAAAAATATATATAATATATAGATATACAAGAGCATTAGTAAGAAAATCAAATTTAACAGATGAAACAATTTTAGGTATTATTAAAAATAACAATAAAAATATATATGAAGATAGTTTAATAAAAAATAAAAACTCTGTTATAACTCAAAGAGATTTAATAGCTGGAGAAGTATCAAAAGATTTAACTAAAAGAATTCTTTTGCCAGAAAAAATAAGAGAAGCTCATGAATCGGGAATACTTTATTTTCATAAAATGGAATATTTTATTCAACCATTATTAAACAGTAGCTTTATTAAAATGGAAGATATGTTAGATAATGGTACTTCATTAAATGAAATTATAGTTAATCCACCACAAAATTTTTTATTGGCGTGTTTAGAATTAATACAAATTCTTTTTGAAGTACAAGGTGGACAATATGGAGAAATATCATTTAAAATAAGTTGTCTAGGAAAGTACTTAAAAAAAAGTTTAGATGAGATAAAACATACACTTAAAAAAAATACAAATCTTGAGAAAGAAGAATTACAAAAATTAATTGATTTAAGATTACAGGAAGAATTAGAATTAGGAATTAAATTTATTAATTCTAGTTTAAATAATATTGTTACAGTAAATGGAAGAAACAGTAAAATTAATTTAATCTTAAATGTAGATAATAATTATAAAAAAGAAACAACAATGATTATTGAAGAAATACTAAAAATAGTTACAAATGATTATCCTAATATTATTTATATAGTAAGTGAAAACAATAATATATTAAATAACATGGCACTTGAAATATCTAAAAAAAGAGATGGTATTAGTTTATTAGATGAAAATAAACTAAATAATTTAAAAGAAGGTTATTTTAATCAAGGAATGGTAAGCATTAACTTACCACAAATAGCAATAGAATCAAGAAAAAATAGACAAAAATTCTTTGAACTTTTAGAAGAAAGATTAGATTTATGTTATGAAGCATTAATGTTTAGGCATCATTCACTCTTGGGGACTTACGCTTCAATACTACCAATTCATTTCAGATATGGGGCTATTGCAAGAATGAATGAAGAAGATAAAATAGATAAATATTTGAAAAAAGGTTATTCTTCAGTATCATTAGGATATACAGGAATAAAAGAAGTAGAAAAATTTTTTAATGAAGATAACTTCATTTACGAAGTAGAGAAATACTTAAATGAAAGAATTAAAAGATTTAATGAAGAAACAGATATTGAGTTTAAGCTAGTATTATTAAATTCAAAAAAAATTGGTAACATATTTTTAAATATTGATAAAGAAAAATATGGTATTATAAAAGATATAACCGATCAGGAATACTACAGTAATTTAAATAATAATAAAAATATTTTAGATGATATTCTTGATATAAAAAACAATTAAAAAAACAATAAGTAGGAGGAGTAAAATTATGTTAAAAAAAATTGTTAAAAGAGATGGGAAAGTAGTTCCTTTTAGACCAGAAAAAATTCAAATAGCTATTTTTAAAGCAGTAAAAGAAGTTGGTGGAGATGACTTTGAAAAAGCAAAAGAAATAGCAGATGAAATTGTTGAAATAGCAGATAAGAAATTTCCAAAAGGTATAGCAGATGTAGAAACAATTCAAGATATTGTTGAAAAAGTATTAATTGAAAGAGGACATGCGAAAACAGCTAAAGCTTATATTTTATATAGAGAAAAAAGAAGAGCAGCAAGAGAAAATAACGCTTTAATTGGGGCAACAATTGATATGTTCTCAAAATATTTAAAAGATATGGATTGGCGTGTAAATGAAAATGCTAATACTGGTAAATCAATTAATGGATTAAATAATTATGTTAGAGAAGCATTTACTAAAAATTATTGGTTACATGAAGTTTATCCAATTAAAATAAGAGAAGCTCATGAATCAGGAATAATTCATATTCATGATTTAGGATTTTTTGGACCTTATTGTGCTGGTTGGGATTTAAAACAAGTTCTTATGAATGGATTTGGTGGAGTTCCAGGAAAAGTTGAGAGTAGGCCCGCTAAACATTTAAGAGCATTTTTAGGACAAGTTGTTAATTCAACATTTACTACACAAGGTGAAACAGCAGGAGCTCAAGCATGGAGTTCATTTGATACTTATTGTGCACCATTTGTTAGATATGATAAATTAACATTTAAACAAGTAAAGCAAGCATTACAAGAATTTATTTTTAATTTAAATGTCCCAACTAGAGTAGGATTTCAATGTCCATTCTCTAACTTGACATTTGACATTAAAGCTCCAAGTACTTTAAAAGATCAATATGTAATTGTTGGCGGACAACCTCAAAAAGATAAATATGGTGATTTTCAAAAAGAAATGGACATGATTAACTTAGCATTTTGTGAAGTTATGCAAGAAGGGGATGCAAAAGGTAGAGTATTTACATTTCCAATTCCAACAATAAATATTACAAAAGATTTTGATTGGAGTAGCGAAGTAACAAATAAAATTATGGAAATGACTTGTAAATATGGTATTCCATATTTCTCAAATTATATAAATAGTGATTTATCACCAGAAGATGCTTTATCTATGTGTTGTAGATTAAGACTTAATACAAAAGAACTTAGAAAAAGAGGTGGAGGATTATTTGGATCAAATCCACTTACAGGTTCAATAGGTGTAGTTACTATAAATTTACCAAGAATAGCTTATCTTTCAAAAAGTTTTGCAGAATTTAAAGTTATGCTATGGGAACAAATGGAAATAGCAAAAGAAAGTTTAGAAATCAAAAGAAAGATTATTGAAGAACAAACAGAAAAGGGATTATATCCATATTCTAGAAACTATTTAAAAGATGTAAAAGAAAGAACTGGACAATATTGGTTTAATCACTTTAATACAATTGGATTAATAGGTATGAATGAAGCTGCTCTTAATTTAATAAAAGTTGATATTACTACTAAAAAAGGTCAAAAATTTGCAGTTGATACTCTTGAATATATGAGAAACAAAATAACAGAAATTCAAGAAGAAACAGGTCATGTTTATAATCTTGAAGCAACTCCAGCAGAAGGAACAAGTTATAGATTAGCATCAAAGGATAAAGAAAAATACCCAGATATTATTACAGCAGGAACTGATGCACCATATTATACAAATTCAAGTCAATTACCAGTAGGATTTACTGATGATATATTTGAAACACTTGATTTACAAGATGAGTTACAAACAAAATATACAGGTGGTACAGTTTTACATTTCTATCTTGGAGAACAAATCAAAGATATAGAAACTACTAAAAAAACATTAAAGAAAATATTTACTAATTATCAATTACCATATATATCATTTACTCCATCATTTTCTATTTGTGAGGAACATGGATATTTAAATGGGGAACAATTTACTTGTCCTAAATGTGGTAAAGATACAGAAGTTTATAGTAGAGTAGTGGGTTATATAAGACCAGTTCAAAACTTTAATAAAGGTAAAAAAGAAGAATATAAACAAAGAAAGAAATATGTTATAAAAGAAGAAGAAATATGCGAATAAGTGGATTAATCAAAAATTCATTTGTTGATTATCCAGAAGAGTTGGCAATAGTAATTTTTACTCCTTATTGTAATATGAATTGTTTTTATTGCCATAACAGAGAACTAATTGAAAATCCAAAAGTTTTTATTGAAGAATCAAAAGTATTTGATTTTTTGAAAAAAAGAAAAAATATGATTGATGCCGTTGTAATAACAGGAGGAGAACCAACACTACAGCCTGATTTAGAACAATTCATAAAAAGAGTAAAAGAATTAGGTTATTTAGTTAAACTTGATTCAAATGGATTTAATAAAGAAATAATTGAAGACTTATTAAATAAAAAACTATTAGATTTTGTAGCAATTGATTATAAAGCCCCTCAAAATAAATATAAAGAAATATGCAAAGTAGAGGGAAGCAATACTTTAAAAACTATACAAATGTTAAAGAAATATAAAATTAAATTTCAAGTTAGAACGACATTATGCCCAACATTAACAAAAGAAGATTTAAATATAATGAAAAAAGAATTAGGATATATTTCTAATTATGTTATAAATAAATATAGAATTCCTGAAATTTATAATAAAGAAGATTTTGATAGAATAAATCAAAAACCACTTGACATAGACAACATATAAAAAAGTAGTTTAACTACTTTTTTTGTGATAGAATATAAATGGTAAAGGTACAGTAATTGCAACAAAAGAGTATAGTGCTCTTTTAATTTTATATTATAAATAATAAAGTAGGAGGATTTATGAGTAAAAGATTTGAAAAAGATGATCTAAGATTAATATCGTTACAAAGTATCAATGGTTTAGGTGAAAGTGTAAATGAACAATTAAAAAAAAGTAGAGAAGTTACCTATGATTATACTATTCCAATTGAAGAAACAAGATTTAACAATGGAGAAGGAAAAATTAAAATAAGCGAAACAATAAGAAATAAGGATGTATATATATTATCAGATATAGGTAATTATAGTATTACATATCCAATGTTTGATTTTGAAAATCATAAAAGTCCAGATGACCACTTTCAAGACATAAAAAGAGTAATATATGCAATAAGAGATCATTCAAAATCAATTTCAATAATTACACCATTATTATATGAATCAAGACAACATAGAAGAAAAGGAAGAGAATCATTAGATTGTGCTGTTGCATTACAAGATTTTGTAAGATTAGGAGCAAAAAATATTATTACTTTTGATGTGCATGATCAAGATATTCAAAATGCAATTCCAATGTCATCATTTGAAAGCTTTTATCCTACAAAAGAAATAATTAGTAGTTTTTTAGCTAATGAAGAAATAGATTTTAAAAACATGTTTGTTATAGCACCTGATAGTGGAGCAGTAGGAAGAGCCAATCTTTATGCTAATTTATTTAAATGCCAAATGGGATTTTTTAGAAAAGAAAGAGATACATCAATAATTGTAGATGGAAAAAACCCAATTATTAATCACACTTATGTTGGAGAAGATGTAAAAGATAAAAATGTAATTATTGTAGATGATATGATTGCTTCTGGGGAATCGATAATTGATGTGGCAGAACAATCAAAAAAAATGGGTGCAAATAAAGTTTACTTTATGACTACATTTTCATTATTTGCAAAAGGAATAGATAAATTTGATGAAGCTTATGAAAAAAAGATATTTGATAGATTATATACAACAAATTTAAGTTATATTAAAGAAGAATACAAAAAAAGAGAATGGTTATGTGAAGCAGATTGCTCAAATAAAATTGCAAATATAATAGATACATTAAATAAAGGTGAATCATTGAATCCATTATTAAATGATACGGATACTATTAGAAAACAAATAGTAGAAAGGCAAAAATAAAAAAACTATTGACATTTAAAAAAAATTAATATAAAATTAAACCGTTATTTACAATTTTTTTTTGCAACAGGGTGGACTACATAAAAATGTGTAGTTTTTTGCGTATAAAAAATAACAGAAAGGAGTAAGAAATAAAATGTCATTCATCACTGTTAGAAATATTCGTAAAACTTTTAAAGTTGCTAAAAGAAATAGCGGAGTAAAAGCAGCTTTAAAATCTTTTTTCAAAAAAGAATATGTTTACGTAGATGCGGTAAATAATATTTCTTTTGAAATTGAAAAGGGAGAAATAATTGGCTATATTGGACCGAATGGAGCAGGGAAAAGTACTACAATCAAAATTCTTAGTGGTATTTTAACACCAGACTCTGGAGTTTGCCTTGTAGATGAAATGATACCATGGCAAGACAGAGAAAAATATGTGAAAAATATTGGAGTTGTTTTTGGACAAAGAAGTCAGTTGTGGTGGGATATTCCCGCAGAAGATACTTTTGATTTATTAAGAGATATTTACAAAATTGACGAAAATGAATATCAAAAAACAAAAAAAGAATTAGTTGAATTACTAAATTTAGAAAAAATAATTAAAATACCAGTAAGGCAATTAAGTTTAGGACAAAGAATGCAATGTGAAATAGTAGCATCACTATTACACAAACCTAAAATTTTATTTCTAGATGAACCAACAATAGGATTAGATGCTGTTTCAAAAAAAGTAATAAGAGAATTTATTAAAAAGATTAATAGAGAACAAAAGGTAACAGTAATTCTAACTACTCATGATATGAGTGATATTGAGGCACTTGCAAAAAGAATAATTCTTATAGGAAAAGGAAGAAAACTCTATGATGGATCATTAAAAAATCTAAAAGAAAAATATGATAATTTAAAATATATTACTATTCATACAAGTGATAATATAAAACAATTAAGAAAAAAAGGAATTGTAAATCAAAAGAAAACAAGTATTGGATATAAATTTATAATAGATATAAGAATAATTTCAATATCAAATTTCTTAAATTATTTATCAGAAAAATTTAACATTGTTGATATAGAAATAGATAATGAAAACATTGACAACATAATAGTTAAATTATATCAGGAATATAAAATATGAAAGCTTATATAACTACATTTAAGTTAAAATTTATAAATAGTATTCAATATCGTGCTGCTGCATTAGCAGGAATAGCAACTCAATTCTTTTTTGGATTAGTATTTATAATGGTTTATTTAGCATTTTATTCATCTAATTCAGGAACTCAACCAATGAATTTAGAGCAATTAATTACTTATACTTGGCTAAATCAAGCCTTCTTTAATCTAATATATTTATATTATAGGGATAAACCATTATTAAATATGATAAAGGATGGGAATATTGCCTATGAATTGTGTAGACCACAGAATTTATATTATAAATGGTATGCGGGTATTATTGCTGATAAAATATCAGGAACATTACTAAAATTTATGCCAATAATAATAGTAGGATTAATATTGCCCTTTCCATATAACTTAGGATTACCTACTAGTTTATTTGCTTTCATTTTGTTTATAATTTCATTGATTATTTCTACATTTTTAGTTACAAGTATAGTATTGCTATTTCATATAATAACATTTTATACTATTGATGAAAAAGGAATATTAACAGTATTGTCAGTAATTGGAGAAGTGTTTTCAGGAGCAATTATTCCAGTTCCGTTTTTTCCTAAAACGTTGCAAGTAATTTCTAATATATTACCATTTAGATATATTGGAGATCTCCCTTTTAGATTATATAGTGGAAATATATCAATAAGTAGTGCAATACCTCAAATTGGAATACAAATACTATGGACAATTATATTAATTATAGTTGGATCTTTTTTAACAAAAAGAATGTTAAAAAAAGTAGTAGTACAAGGAGGATAAGATGAAACTATATTTACATGCAATGAAATTGCATTTTAAGTCATTATTAGAATATAAAGTATCATTTTTATTATCATTTTTTTCTCAATTTGCAGTTTTTTTTACTTATTATTTTTTAATAATAGCATTATTTCAAAAATTTGATAATATAAAAGGATATACAGTATATGAAGTTTTATTTACATTTTCAATAATTCAATTTGGTTTTTCTATAGTAGAAACTTTTGCTAGAGGAGTGGATAAATTTGATAATTTAATAATTAAAGGGGATTTTGATAGAATTTTAATTAGGCCACGTCCAGTATTATTGCAAGTGTTGTGTAATGAGTTTGATTTTGCTAAAATTGGTAGAGTAATTCAATCTATAATTGTAATGATTATTGCAATTGCAAATTTAAATATTGAATGGAGTGCTTTAAAAATAATAACAGTAATATTAATGCTAATAAGCTCAGTAACAATATTTTTTGGATTATTTTTACTTGCCGCTTCTTATTGCTTTTATACAGTGCAAGGATTAGAAGTAAGAAATTTATTTACAGATGGTGGAAAGCACATGGCACAATATCCAATAAGCATATTTAATAAAGCATTTAGATTTATTTTTACTTTTATTATTCCATATGCTTTCATTAATTATTATCCATTATTATATGTATTAGGTAAATCAAATAATAATAATTATTCATTTTTGCCCTTATTAGTGTTAATATATTTAATTCCATTTTTTATAGTATTTAAAAGAGGTCAAAAAAGATATTCAAGTGTTGGATCATAAAAAAGGAAAATAGTTTTTAAATTATTTTCCTTTCTTTTTACAATATAAACTATTTACAATTTTAACTTTAACGCCTCTATTTGTATCAAATTTTTTCTTGATACCAGCAGGCAATTCTTTTTTATAAACTTTCATAACATCCTCCATATTCATTAGTATTATAGCACTTAATAATAAAAAATACTAATAAAATAAGAATTATGATATAATATTTATATTATAGGAGAGTTGTATGGAAATATTTGCTGAAGGAATATGCTTTTATAAATTATTTTGGGTATTTATTATAGGAAGTATTTTTGGAGCATATTATGAAGAAATACTTAGCATGATAGAAAATTACAAGAAATATAAAGTACTTATGTGGGAGCCAAGAAGAGGAGTATTTTATGGACCAATTAGTCCAGTATATGGATTAGGTGCAACTATGATGACTATTGTATTAATAAGATATCAACAAAATTTAATGATAACATTTTTATTAGCATCTTTATTAGGTGGGATAGTTGAATATTTAATAAGCTTTTTACAAGAAAAATTTGTGGGAACAGTTTCGTGGGATTATAAAAACTATTTTTTAAATATTAATGGAAGAACAACAATTCCATATATGGCTTTTTGGGGATTTTTAGGTTTATGTTTTATAAAATATATTTATCCATTGATGTCAAAGTTTATTGAATCATTTTCCTATGATACAGCTGAACGCATAACAATATTATTTCTAATAATTATTATAATAGATTGTTTCATTACTTGGACTGCATTAGCAAGGCAAAACTCTAGAAAAAATAACAAAAAACCAATTACTAAATTGGGAGAAATTTATGACAATATATATAATGATAAATATATAAAAAAGAAATTTCCAAATATGAAAGAAACATAAAATAATACTAAAGTATTAGTAAAAATAAAGATTTTTCTTTATTTTTTTGTTATAATAAAGAAAATGCAACTCAAAGTTTACAAAAAACAACCTGAAATTGGTGTTGAAATAATAACAAAAATAATAAAATTATATACGAGGTGAAAAAAATGAATTTAAATGAAAAAATTCAAAAATTAAGAAAAGATAATAATTTATCTCAAGAACAACTTGCAGAAAAATTAAATGTTTCTCGTCAATCAGTTTCAAAATGGGAATCAGGGTCATCATATCCAGAAATGGAAAAGCTTCTTCAAATGTGTAAAATATTTAATATATCATTGGAAGATTTAACAAATGAAAAGAGCGTTATAGAAAATAGTAGTAAAAAAGAAAAAAAGCCAGTTAATGAATTTGTAAATAGTTTTCAAGAGTTAATTAATAAATCCATTAAAATGCTTTCTTTGATGAATACAAAAGATATAATTAAAATGATAATAGTATTATGCTTAATTTGCTTGGGTATATCATTAATTAGAATACCAATCAATTATATAATGCATATAGGGTTTAATTTATTTGATAGTTTTGGCAATACTGTTGGAAATGTTTTTTCACAAATATGGAATTTTATTCTTGAAGCAGTATATATTATATTAGGATTTATGATATTATTCTTTGTATATAAAAATGTATACTTAGATAAGTTTGATGAAAAAAAAATTGAACCAAAAGAAGCAGAAAAGAAAGAAGAAGAAAAACCGGAAATAATAATTCAAAAACATGAATATCCTGTATTAGATACTTTAGGTAAAATAATTTTAATAATACTTAAAATATTTGCAGTATTCTTTGCTTTACCATTTATGGGAGTATTTATTGGATTTATGATTATGTTAGCAATTATGATATGGTTAATTATTAAAGGAATATTCTTTTTTGGACCATTGACATTATTATTAGCAGGTATATTTGCTATTTCTATGTTACTAGAAGTAGTATTTAGTTTTGTTGCAAATAAAAAACTTTATATTAAAAAAATATTTATTGAATTTATATTAGCGCTAAGCTTATTTGGAATTGGAATTGGAGCAACAATGATTGAAGTTACTGATTACAAGTTTATTAATGAAGTCCCAGAAAATTATGAATTAGTAAATAAAACAGAAACAATTAAATTTAATAAAGATTTAGTTTTATTTGATAGATATAATTTGAAATATATTATAGATGAATCTTTAAAAAATAGTGTTAAAATTGAAGTTAATTATTATGATGGATTGTCTACTCCAAAGATTGAAGTAAAAAATAATACTATACAAATATGGAGTATGGATGACGAATTTAATTTTGATGCTTTTAACAACATTCTTAACAATCTAAAAGATAAAAAAGTATATAATTACTTTAAACTTTCAGAATATAATATAAAAATATATACATCGTCAAATAATATTTCTATTATGAAACAAAATATTCTTAATCAACAAAACCAAGATTATTATCAACAAACAACATATTATGAAGATAAAATAAGTGAATTGGAAAGTATAATTGAAACTTTAAGGGAAGAAAAAGTTAATGCCAAAGAAGAAATAGAAGAATATAAAAATAAACTTCAAGAATATAAAAAGAAAGTTTCAGATTTATTACAAGAATAATAGTAAATATTATTCTTTTTAAATGTTAAATTACATATAAAATTGACAATATCTATGTTATAATGAACTAGGTGAGTTTATGAAAAAAAAGGTTTATCTAATATCTTTTATATTATTAGTAATAGATTTTCTTTCTAAGCTAATAATTAAAACTAATAATATTAATACAACTATTATTCCTGACTTTTTTAGTATAAGTTATGTAAAAAATACTGGTGCTGCTTTTAGTATTTTTGAAGGATATAGTATAATATTTATTATCATTGCAATATTGGCAATAATATATATAGATAAAAAATTTATAAAGGAAAGATTAAATAAACTCCAAATGATATTATTTGCACTTTTAGTGGGAGGAATATTAGGAAACTTATTAGATAGAATTATTTATGGATATGTAATAGATTTTTTAAGTTTTAAAATCGGTAATTATTATTTTCCAATATTTAATATAGCAGATATATGTATAATATTAGGAGTATGTTTATTAATTATAGACATAGTAAGAGGTGAAAAAAATGATAATAAAAGTAGATGAAGGCGGAACTAGATTAGATAGTTATCTTTCTACTAATACTGAATATTCAAGAAGTAAAATTCAGAAATTAATTAAAGATAGTATTATTTTAGTAAATAATGAAACTGAAGCAGCAAACTACAAATTAAAAACTGATGATGTAATTGAAATACTAGAATTTGAAGAAGAAACAACAGATATAGTCCCAGAAAAAATGGATATAGATATTGTTTATGAAGATGAATACCTATTGATTATAAATAAAAGCAGCGGCGTAGTAGTTCACCCAGCAGTAGGAAATTATTCGCATACATTAGTAAATGGTCTTATATATTATTTTAACACTTTAAGCAATAAAAAAAGTATTAGACCAGGTATTGTACATAGGTTAGATAAAGATACAAGTGGATTGATGGTTGTTGCAAAAAATGATAGTATTCATGAACAATTATCTGAAATGATAAGAAAAAAGAAAATAGAGAGAAAATATATTTGCTTAGTATGGGGAATATTAAAACATGATAAAGGAACAATAGATGCTCCAATAGGAAGAGATGCCTCAAATAGACAAAAATTTGCTGTTACAGATATAAATGGAAAAGATTCAATTACGCATTTTAAAGTAATAAAAAGATATACTGAAACAACGTTACTAGAATGCGTTCTTGACACAGGGAGAACGCATCAAATAAGGGTTCATTTAAATTATATTGGTCATCCTGTTGTAAATGATCCAATATATGGTAATAGAAAAATAATAAATGACTTTGGGCAAATGCTACATTCCAAAAGTATAAGATTTATTCATCCAATTACGAAAAAAGAGATATGTTTTGAAATTGACCCACCAAAAGAGTTTATTAAAATATTAGATGACTTTAAATAAAAAGAAATTAACATTTACTGTTAACTTCTTTTTTTATTAATAATACTTAAAACTTCATTATAATCATTTTCTTTTGAACCGCTTATTACTACATAATCATATTTATCAGAAAATGAAATTTCATATTCTGATTTTTTTATTCTTTCTTGTATTTTTTCTTCTGAATCACTATTCCTACCTCTTAATCTTCTTTCTAATTCTTTAAAAGTAGGAGGCTTAATAAAAATAGAAATGGCATCACTATAAGTTTTTTTAATAATTAATGCTCCTTGAACGTCAATTTCTAAAATAACATTAATTCCTTGATTTAATTTTTTAAATACTTTATCTTTTGGCGTTCCATAATAAATATCTTTATATACTTCTGCATATTCGAAGAAATTATCGTTTTTAATATTTTCTTTAAAAGTATTAATATCTACAAAAAAATAGTCTTTTCCATTTTCTTCTAACATACCAGTTTTTTCGTTAATTCTTGGTTGTCTTGTAGTCATTGAAATAGAGTACCAAAAATTGTTGTTTTCTTCTACTAATCTTCTTCTGATTGTACTCTTTCCAACTCCGCTTGGGCCAGATATAATAATTAACATTCCTCTTTTGTTCATAATAATATCTCCTTATTGATATTAATTATATATTATTTTTATAAAATAACAAAGAAATTATTTAAAAACTTCAAAAAATTACAAAGAACGTAAATTTTTAGACTAAATGCAGGTTTATAAAAAACAATTTGTTTTCTCAGACTTATTTCCGAAAAAAATAATAAAAGCGGAAATAAGTCTTTTAATTTTTGAGAACAATGTTATATTTTTGCATACCAAAATAGCGGAGTTATTTCCGTTTTTTAAACTTATTTCCGTTTCTTATAATACAAATTACTACAAAAGCATAAATATTTAATTAATTTATTGATAACAAATAAAGATGTACTTTATTTGTATTATTTATTATAATCAATAGGATTTTAAAGTCAAGGATTTTATAAACTCATTTCATTCGTCCCTGACTTTAAAATCTTATAAAAGTATAATCATATTTAATTCCGCTTTTATATAAAAAACGGAATTTCAAATGAAAATTCAC
>CAZCLV010000011.1:0-18252 GCA_964499645.1 uncultured Mycoplasma sp. | reverse complement strand
CATCATCTGATGTGTGAATTGTTAAATTTCCAGTAGCAGCAATTGTAAAAGCATAATCTGTAACGCCTTCTGTTACTTCTTGTTCAGCAGGAAGTATTGAAGTGTTATCATAACCTAAACTATTTGATGTAACTGCATATGTTGCATCTACTAAATTTATACTACCTTGCCCATTGGTAATTGGTATTATGTGTTCCATAGAACAATCTTTCCTTTCAATATTGGCAGACCTTTATAATTATGGTCTGTTAGTTTGATAGTAATTAAATGTGATTTTTTTGATAAGCAGTTTTCCATTACAATTGTAAACTCATTTAAAGTGTAATTGTTATAGTAAAATGCTATTTTTTTTCTAAACCCTAATGGATTAATAATTATAATACAATATCCTTTTTTATACTCAACATTAAAATAAATCTCTCCATTTTTAGTATAATCATCAAATACTAATCTATCATCATCAAATATTAAAATATGATAACAATATAAACTAATACTTTTATTGGATCTAATTTTTATTTTAATCTTTTTTTTCATTAAATCACTCCAATTACTTTAATATATAATATAATTTTTTTTAAATTTTGAATGTATTTTCAACTAAAAATCTTGTTATTTCTATTAATTATTCTATAGATTGATTTGTTTATCTAGTTTTTTAAATGTTATATAATATAAATAAAAAGGAAAAAATTAATTAATAATTTTTTCCTTTTTTAGAAAATTAACTGTATCAGTCAAAGTTTCTTTTATATCTCTTGTAGTATAATTTAAATTTATTGATGCTTTTTTATGTGAAAAATTGGCATTGGATTCTAAAGTATAAAGTGAATAAGAAGTATATAATGGAGGTTGTTTTAATATTTTATAATAAATTTCTGCAAGTGGAGCAACAGCTTTAGCTATCGATAATGGCATATAGGTATTTATTTTTTTCTTATTAGTTATTTCTGCTAAAATATTTAAAATATCTTTTATTTCATAATATTTATTTGAAAGAATATAGCATTCTCCCTTTTTTCCATTTTTTGTTGCAGAAATTATGCCTTTTGCCACATCTCTTACATCAACAAAGTCATATCCGCCATTAACTGCAGCTTTTAATTTTTTATTATAGAAATCAATTACAAGTTGAGTTAAATGACCTTTTGCATAATCATAAGGTCCAAATATACCAGAAGGATGTACTACAACGGCATCAAGTCCTTTTTTTGTGGCATTTAAAACATATTTAGTTGCTTCAGCTTTTGTTTTTGCATATAGTCCATGAACATTTTTATCAGAAAAAGTTCTTATTTCAGTAATAATTTCATTATTTGGTTTTTCTGGAATTGCATGAACTGAACTAACATAAATAAGCTTTTTAACTTTATGTTTTAAACACATATCAACAATATTTTTTGTTCCATTGACATTAACATTATATACTAAGTCGTTAAATTTTGATGCTATACTAACTATCCCTGCACAATGAATAACAATGTGTTCATCTTGATCTTCTTTAAAAAAATCTTTTAGTTCATTTTTTTTAGTGACATCACCATAGCATATTTCAACATTACTAGATAAATTTTTTTCATTTTTATCATTAGGTAATACTAAAACTTTAATTCTTGCTTTTTCCTTTAAAAGTTCATTAATTATATTAAACCCTAAATGTCCAGCAGCTCCTGTTACTAAATATTTTATCATAACATCATCCTTTCATATGCATTATAACACTAATATTTTATTTTGTTAAAATATTAAATTATTATTACAATAAACTGTAAATAAGATAAGTTTTTATTATATCATTTACAAAATCTTTAACACAAATGTTATAATTATTTTAGGAGAGTGTATATATGAAAAACATTCAAATGGAAACATTAACTTTATATTCATTTGATAAAGAAAATAAAGAACATCTAGAATTTTTAAAAAAGATAATTAAACAACCAAGTATTACTAGTAGATTTCAAGGAATGGGTGTTGGTTTATTACATAATCATGGTGATAAATTTTTTGATAGAGGTTTTTTAATAGCGGATAATGACAAATTAATTGGATATTTAGGTATTGGAGAATATGATAAAGAAAATAAAAGCGTTTATTTAAGAGGCGCAATTGATATCGATTGTCGTGGTAATTCTTATGGAAAGAAAATGCTAAAAGAAAGTACAAATTATATATTTTTAAATTATCCTCAAGTTGAAAATATAAGATTAAAAATTGCAGAAGATAATATTGCAAGTATAAGAACAGCTCAATCATGTGGATATGAAAATTTATATAATGATTTTTATATCCATTACAATCCATATATTGAAAAAAAATCAGATCAATATGGTAAAGTAGGATAATAAATATAAGTAAATATGACAAATTAATTTTTAAAATTATCCTAAAATAAATTGTGTTTACACAATTTATTTTATAAATACTATTATATTTTTAATTTTTAATATATAATGATTTTATAAGAATAAAAGGAGAATATTATGGGAAAAAGAAAAAAAGTAGGGGTACTTTTAGTAACATTAATTACAATACTAATTATTACAATCACATATTTTGGTTATAAGTTTTATTTAATTGAATCAGTTAAAATAACTGAAACAAATGAGATAACTGAAACATATAAAAATATTGGAGCAACTTTTAATATAGAAAAAAGTGTATTGTTTGATAAATCAAAACAAAGTAGTTTTGAGGGAATTAGTTTTATAAAGTCAGATAACTTTATAAAGTCAGAAGTTCCATCACCTAGTGAACTTATTAAATATGATACATATTATTTAAATTATAAAAATGATCAAACATTCGATGCTTTTATTAGAATTGGTGAAGGTTTAGAAATATATCAAGCACTTATTACTAATAACTACAATACATTTGGTTTTACTTTTAATAACATTGATTTTAAAACCTTGTTTAAAGTTTATAATATAAATAATGATTATGAATTACAAAAATATATTATTGAAAACTACAATAAGGATGTAAACTTATTTTCAAGTATAAATGAAATAAAAATGCATTATGGTATAAAAACTATTGCAAATGTAACTACAATAATAGGTAAAATATATCAAATAGATGGGGATTTAAAAGGAATATTATATAATTCAATAAATGGTATTTATGAAGTGCATTTGTATAATAATAATAAACAATATTTCTTAATGTTCTTTAATAAAGATGTTCAATTTTTTAATCTTGAAAACATTCAAGAATTTTTAAAAAATATATCATTTGAAGAAAATCAATAGGCTTATTGATTTTTTTTGTTAATTTTTAGATTTATGATATAATAAACAACGAGGTGTAATATGCTAAGAAAAATGAAAAAGATATTAATTTTTTTATTAGGAATATCAGCAGTAGTATTAATATATTTCTTATTTTTTTGGTATATGAATGTAAAAGAAGATTTAGAACGTGCTAGAATACAAGAAGAAGTAAGAAAAAATATTCCTGAAGTAATACCAGATGAGAATAAAAAAATGACTTTTGAAGCATTAGAAGAAGGAATAGCAGTATTTAATGAAGTAGTATATGAAGGAATGACACTTGAAGAATTATCAAATAAATTAAATAAATCATTAAACTCTACATTAGCTGGAAAAGGGGAAGTGTTTGCAGAAGTTTCTTTAAGAAGCGGAGTTGATCCATATTTGGCAGTAGCAATTTCTTTACATGAGACTGGATGTAAATGGACTTGTAGTAGGCTTGTTAGAGATTGTAATAATGTAGGAGGGATGAAAGGAACACCTGGTTGCCATGGTGGTAACTTTAGGTCATTTAAAACAATAGATGAAGGAATAACAATTTTTATTGAAAACCTTTCCAAAAATTACTATGGAAAAGGATTAACTACGGTAGAATTAATTTCAAGTAAATATTCAGGGTCAAGTTCTACATGGACTGGGAAAGTAAATAATTATATTTCTGCTATAAAAAATAAATAAATAGTAATTTTAAGATAGTGTACAATGAATAAATATTGACTATATTTAAATACATCAAAAAAAACAGAAAACTCTGTTTTATTTTTTAATAACATTTTTTTCTTTATGTTCTATTGTTTCCCATTGTAGTTTTCTATGTAATATTGCTCTAAAAAAACTTATTATAAATGTTAATAAAAAGATTGGATTAAAAAATATTGATTTTATTAATAAAAACCTTTTACAATTGAACTTATTTTTATCACTTACAACAACTAAAATAGAAATTATCAATAATATTATATATATAAGTAAAAGTGTTACTATAATTGAATTAATTGCATATGAATTAAAAATATTTTTAAAAGCAATAAAGTAAAGAAATTCAAAAGAGTTATTTATTAAGAAAATTATTATTCCTACTATTAAAAATAGGTAAGGGAAAATACTAATAATTTTAGAAAAGTCTTCTTTAATTTCTTTTAATCTCTTAATCCTTGATTCAAAAAAACCTTTTACCCATCTAGTCCTTTGTTTTATAGAGATAATCATGTTAGTAGGTTGCTCATCATAATAAATAGCATTTTCATTATAATAAGTTGATATTTTATTTGCTGCAGCATATAAAGTTAACTCATAGTCTTCTGTTAAAGAAAAAAAAGGAAATCCTTGCCAACTATTTATTAAATTGCCACTTATATAATATCCAGTACCAGAAATAGTAATGGTATTTTTTAAATAATTTTTTCTTTTATTTATTAAAGTATTTACCAGTGTAAATAATAATCCAGAACAAACACTAATGACATTTGAAGGATTTTTAATATTACGATATCCAACGCCAATATCATATCCTTTTTTATAAGTGTCAACCATTTCTTTAATAAAATTATTATCTAAAATATTATCTGCATCAAATATAAAATACATATCATATTTTTCTTTTTTTAATATTTCTTTAATTGCCTCATCTAAAGCATAACCTTTTCTTCTTTTATTTTCTAAATCTTTTCTAATAATAGTTTGACAATTATATTTTTTTGCAATTTTACATGTTTTATCTTTTTTATCTTCAACGATTATATAAGTACATGACATATCTTTAACTTGGACTTTAATACTTTTTAAAAGTCCTTCAATGGTTTTGGATTCATCTCTTGCAGGAATTAAAATTGCATATTTACATTTTTTTCTTGGTTCCATTTTTAATCGTCTTTTTCTTTCAAAATACCAATTTAAAAATAATAAAAATACACCAGTAATAAAAAGTGCAATACTAATTATATATATAAACTTCATTCATACCACCAAAATAAGTATATCACAAATAAAATAAAAAACTGATTTATTTAAATCAGTTTACTTATAATTTTCACATTTTACTTCCATAAAACTTTTTGGATGTTTACATATTGGACAAATATCAATAGCACTAGTACCAAAATATACATGACCACAATTGCGACAAATCCACATTTTATTTTCATCTTTATTAAATACTTTGTCATCTTTAATATTTTTAAGTAGTGTTAAATATCTTTCTTCATGTTCTTTTTCAATCTTACCTACACCTTCAAAAAGATTTGCTAACTCATTAAAACCTTCGTCTTTTGCAGTTTTTGAAAAATCATCATACATTGTAGTCCATTCATAATTTTCACCATTAATACAATCTTGTAAATTAGTTTCAGTATTTGGTACATTGCCTTCATGCAAGTATTTAAACCATAACTTTGCATGTTCTCTTTCGTTATGAGCGGTTTCATCAAATATTGCTGCTATTTGTTCATATCCATCTTTTCTTGCTTGTGAAGCATAAAAATCATATTTATTTCTAGCTTGTGATTCACCTGCAAAAGCAGTCATTAAATTTTTTTCAGTTTGTGTTCCTTTTAATTCCATAATAATCCTCCTAATATAAGTATATAACAATTAACAAAAATAATATAATTTTTTAAAATAATATTTAAAATTTTACACTATATAACAGGACTTTCTACACTAGAAATGCTTCTTTTGTTTTCATAAAAAGCATATAATGCTAAAAAACCAGCTATTAACGAAAGCAATGTTGCATAGTTTTGAATTATATATGGTTTAATTTTTTTATTTTGATATTTTGCAATATTAAAAAAATTGTAATTTATATAAAGAAAAACTACCAATAATGCAATAATAAAATATCTATTAAATTCTTCTAAACTTGATAAATCTTTATAAAACATATTTAAGATATTCTTTTTTTCATTATTTTGTAAATAAATTGATATAAAAATAGATATAATAAAAAGGAATGATGCTATTTCTTGAAAATTTAATAATTTTACTTTTTCATATTGTACATTCATAATAAATTATATTCTAATAAATTTTTAATATTTTGGCACTTAATATTGACAAGTGCCAATAAAGTGGTATAATAATATACGTAAGGAGGAATAGATATGAATTTAATACCTAGAAAAATGTTTTTAGATGATTTCTTTGAAGACTTTGAATTACAAAACAATAATTGCCAAATGAAATGTGATATTTTTGAAAAGGATGGAAACTATTATATTGAAATGGATATTCCTGGATTTAAGAAGGAGGACATTGACATTAGTACTGATAAAGGATATTTGACAATAACTGCTTCTAAAGATGATGAAAAAGTAGATGAAGGCAAAAATTACATCAGAAAAGAAAGAAATTATGGTAAATATCAAAGACAATTTTATTTAGGAAATGTCAATGAAAATGAAATAAAAGCTGACTTCAAAAATGGAACTTTAACAATTATTGCACCAAAAAACAAAGAAATTGATACTAAAAAGACAATTGAAATTGAATAACAAAAAAGAGACTTTTTATTAAAAAGTCTCTTTTTACTTATATGTTTCTTCTTTTAATACTGAAATATTTTCTCTCATAAGAGATAAGTAATCTTCATTTGAAGATTCATTATCTTCACTAATTGTTTCCATTATTTTATATGTTGCGGTTTTCCCTCCGACTAAATTAATTATTGAATCTACTTTTTCTTTGTTTTGAGTATTTTCATAAATAAATATATAACTTAAAGAATTATTCTTTAAAAGTGACTTAGCTAGCTCAATATTGTTTTCTTTATTTTCTCCATTTTCTGTTAAGTTAATTACTGTAAAACCATATTTTTCTAAAAATAATAAAGATTCATCAATAGTAATAATTCTTTTATCTTTTGAATTATCAGCAGTTTTTTTAAGTTCAGTTTCTATTTCAGATATATCAACTTTCAATAAATTATATTGATTATTTATTTCTTCAATGATATAAGGATTAGATATGTAATTTTCCAATTCACTTTTAATGTTTTGAGCAATCATTAATATATTGGAAGGATTTATCCAAACTTCGCAGGCAACACTTTTTGCTTCAAGCCCATATGAGGCATCAATAATTTTTAAGTTCTTATTTATATTTAACATCTTTGTCGCATATTCTTTTTCGTTTGATTCTCCATTATATATAAATAAATCATTTGTACTGAAATCTTTTAGTTGTTTTGAAGTAAACTTGTTATCTTCAACAATTATACCTCTTGGATAAATACTAGTTATTGAAGAACTATCTCCATATAATCTTTTGGTAACATATTCAATTGGATATATTGTAGTGATAATGTTTATATCTTCCATTTGATCTCTTTTAAAACAACCTGTTGTAAGAATTGTTAATAATAACAAAATACATAAAAATATTTTTTTCTTCATTTCATACTCCTTTTTTCTGGAACAGGATCATATCCACTAGTTCCCCATGGATTACATTTAAAAATCCTTTTAATGGTTAAATAACTTCCTTTAATTGCTCCGCGTTTTTTTAAAGCTTCAATTCCATAATTAGAACAAGTAGGTATATGACGACAACTATCATGCCAAGGACCTGGTATTTTTTGATATACTTTTATAAAAAAAATAAGAATGTGTTTCATATACTCCACCAATAATATTTTACTATTAAAATTAAAAATTATCAATGAAAGAGTACTAATTTATAAAAAATTGTGATATAGTTTTCATAGGTGATTTTTATGATAGAGTTATTAGACAAGTTAAACATTAAACCAAATAATATTAAATTATATGAACAAGCATTTACTCATACTTCTTATGCTTATGAAAATGGATTAGAACATTCTTATGAAACTTTGGAATTTCTTGGTGATGCAATAGTAGATGCAGTAATATCTGATTATTTATATAAAAGTAATAAATATCAAGAAGGCGAAATGACTAAAATAAGAGCAAGTTATGTATGTGAAAAAGCATTATATAAATTTGCTTGTGATTTAAGATTTAGTGATTATATTAAAGTTGGAAATGGTGAAAAAAATTCTGGTGGTGAATATAAACAAGCAATTATGGCAGATGTTTTTGAAGCTTTTGTAGCTGCTATATACTTAGATTTGGGATATGAAAAAACTAAAGAAGTAACATTAGGTATTATTGTTCCATATATTGAAAATGAACATATTATGCTATTTAATGATTATAAGTCAGTTTTACAAGAAGCAGTTCAAACAGATAAAAAATCGCTAGAATATGAACTAATTGGTGAAAAAGGTCCTGCTCATGATAGAACATTTGAAGTAGCAGTAAAAGTAAATGATATTGTTTTAGGAGTTGGCAAAGGTGGCTCTAAAAAAGCTGCTGAACAACAAGCTGCAAAAAAAGCATTAAGTATTTTATCAAAATAGATAAAAAAAGAATAAGATTTTTAAGATTTTTTATAAAATGTTAATAAGCAAGTAATAAAAGTTTTTCTTTTAGTAGAAAAACTTTTTAATTTATGATATTATATCTATATAGAAATGAGGTATTTTATGAAAATATTATGTGTAAATGCTGGTAGTTCATCATTGAAATTTCAAGTTTTTGAAATGCCAGAAGAAAAAGTATTAATAAGTGGTTATATAGAAAAAATAGGAATTAGTGACTGCTTTTGGAATGTAAAAGTAAATGGAGAAAAAATTAGAAGTGAAAGATTTTTAAAAGATCATAGTGAAGCTGTAGAAGTTTTAAAAGAAGAATTAATTAAAAATAAAATTGTTTCAACTCTTGATGAAATAAAAGGAGTAGGACATCGTGTTTTACATGGTGGAGAAACTTATTCTAGTTCAGTATTAATTACTGATGGTGTTGTTAATAATATAGAAGAATTAACAAAACTTGGTCCCTTACATCATCCAGGTAATTTAGCAGGAATAAATGCTATGCGTGAAGCATTACCAAATGTTCCTCAAGTGGCAGTTTTTGATACTGCTTTTCATCAAACTATGCCAAAAGAAAATTATATGTATCCAGTTCCATATGAATGGTATGAAAAATATGGAGTTAGAAAATATGGATTTCATGGAACAAGTCATAAATATATAACTGAAACAATGCAAGATAAACTTAACAAACAAGAAGTTAATTTAATTATATGTCATATAGGAAGCGGTGCTAGTATTGCATGCGTTAAAGATGGAAAATGCTTTGATACATCAATGGGAATTACTCCACTTGATGGATTAATGATGGGAACAAGATGTGGTTCAATAGATCCATCAATTCTTGAATATGTTTGTAAGGAATCAGGAAAAGATATTACTGAAATTACCAATGATTTAAATAAGAAAAGTGGTTTATTAGGAATTTCTGGATATTCAGATTGTCGTGATGTTGAAACTGCTGCTTCAGAAGGAAATGATAAAGCTATTTTAGCATTAAATATGTATTTTAATAGAGTAGCAGAATTTGTTTCAAAATATTATATTGAATTAGAAGGAAATATTGATAGAATAATATTTACAGCAGGTGTTGGAGAAAATGGATACCATGCTAGAAAAGAAATTTTAAAAAGATTAGCACCTCTTGGTATAGTAATTGACGAAGAAATAAATAACAGTATTGCAGGTTTTAAAGATAAACACGAAGGAATAATTACTACAAAGGACTCTAAAATTGTTGTAGAAGTACTTCCTACAGATGAAGAAATAATGATAGCTAGAGATGCTTACAATTTTAGTAAATAGAAAAATAGAATGGATGTTTTAAATGAATAAAAAGATTTACAAACAAATAAAAAAATATGACAACATAGTTATTGCAAGACATATAAATGTTGATCCTGATGCTTTAGCATGTCAATCTGCTTTAAAGGAATCAATTAACTTAACATTTCCTAACAAAAAAGTTTATTTAATTGGAACTGGTCCTGCTAAATTTAATTTTATTGGAAAACTAAATAGAAATATTGATTTTACTTCAATGGAAAAAGTTTTATTAATAGTTGCAGATACTCCTGATAAAAGAAGAGTAGATGAATTAGATTTAGTAAAATATGATTATAGTATAAAAATAGATCACCATCCATATATTGAAACATTTTGTGATATTGAATTAATTGATGATACAAAATCAAGTGCTTCAGAAATGATATATGAACTTATTGAAAGTACAGGCTTAAAAATGAATAAGAAAATTGCTGAAATATTATTTTATGGTATAGTAGCAGATACAGGAAGATTCTTATTTAGCAATGCATCTCCTAAAACATTTAATAGTGTTGCAAAGCTAATAAAAGATTATGATTTAGATATTGCAAAACTATATTCTAATTTATATAGAAGACCATTTAATGAATTACAACTTCAAGGTTATATGGCATTAAATATGAAAATAACCGAAAATGGTGTTGGTTATGTTAAAATAACAAATGAGGTAATAGAAAAATATAAAGTTGATACGGCATCATCTGGAGATTCTATTAATGAATTTAATAATATCGATGAACTCTTGGTATGGATATCTGCTAGAGAAGATGTAAGGAATAATTGTATACGTATATCAATGAGATCTCGTGGACCAGTTATCAACAAAGTAGCAGAAAAATATAATGGCGGAGGTCATAAAGTTGCATGTGGTGCAAGAGTACCATCATTTGAAGAGGTTGATTTAATAATAAAAGATCTTGATAAAGTATGCGAAGAGTATATTAAAGGATGTGAAGAAGATGAAGATTAATAGTGTTGAACTTATTGTAAGTGCTGTTAGAAGAAGTCAATATCCTGAAGATAATTTAGATGAATTCTTATTATTGGGAAGAAGTAATGTAGGAAAAAGTAGTTTTATAAATACAATTACTAATAGAAAGAAACTTGCTCGTATTTCAAGCACTCCAGGTAAAACAAGAAACTTAAATTTTTATTTATTAAACAATAACTTTTACTTTGTAGATGTTCCGGGATATGGATATGCATCAGTAAGTAAAAAAGAACAAAAGAAGTTTGGACTTATGATTGAAGAATACTTAGAAAAAAGAGCAAACTTAAAAAGAACATTTTTGTTAGTAGATTTAAGACATAAACCAAGTGAAGATGATTTACTTATGTATAAATTCTTAAAATATTATAAAATTCCTGTTACAGTAGTAGCAACAAAATCAGATAAAGTAGCACCTTCTAAAAAAGAAAGAGCAAAAAAACTTATTCTTGATACATTACAATTAGAAATGGGAGATAAACTTGTAATATTTTCAAGTGAAACAAATGAGGGAAAAGAAATCATACTTAAACATATTGAAGACTTATTGGCAAAACAAGAAACCAATTAAGTCTTTTTTCATACAATAAATTAGGTGATTTTTTTGAAATTTATAAATGAGGATAATGATATTGTCCTATATATAAAAAAAGAACTTATTAATTTTAACTACTATAAAAAAGAAAACATCGAGAACTATATAAAAGAGTTAATAATAAAAATAAAAAAAATTTATCATAAAAAAATATCTGGATCATATATTGTAAATATTTATCAAAATAAAAACTATGGTTTAATAATTGAATTGAAAAAACAAAATTATATTGAGTTATTTCCAGACTTAATAGATCTAAAGTTAAATATATTTTATGATAGTAATATTCTATTAGAACTACAAGATTACTATTTAATAAGTAAATATAAAAAAATATATTATAAAGATGATAATTTTTATATTAATATAGATGAATTAACAAAAAAAGATCAACTTTATTTAAGTGAATTTTGTAATTATATATATGGGGATAATGAAAAAGTAATAAAAAGTAATTTAATATCTATTGGACAAGAACATTAATACTAATGTTCTTTTTCGACATAATTTTATCTTTTAATTTTATAAAATAAAATTAGGTGATTTATAATATGAAAGCAAAGATTTTAATACCAATACTTTTATCTATTTTAATAGGATTTTTATTTGGAAAAATAATATTTAATAAATATGATTCTACTTCAATTAACGCTTTTGAAGAAGGCGAAAAAATATATATGGTAGAAATAGGCGTTTTCTCATCTGAAAATATGGCAAAGAAAGAGTTAAAAAGCATAGATAATCTATTATTGATATTGGACAATAATAATTACTATGCATATGGGGGAATAACAAAAAATATAAAAACTGCAGAAAGAATTAAGGAATATTATTTAAAAACGACTAATAATGTAAGTATAAAAGAAAAAGTAATAGATAGTAAAAATTTTTTAAATATCTTATCAGAATATGACAAAATAACATTTATTGCCTCATCAGATGATGATTTAATAGGAATAGAAAAAATAGTTATATCTAATTACAAGGAGATGATATTGCAACAATGAATTTAATGATAAAAGATATACCAAAAAGCGAAAGGCCAAGAGAAAGATTATTAAAGTATGGTGGAGAGATTTTATCAAATAATGAGATTTTATCTATAATACTAAAATCCGGTACAAAAGGAGAAGGAGTATCTGAATTAGCAAATAAAGTTTTAACTAAAATAGAAAATATAAGTAATTTAAAAAATATTAACAAAGAAATGTTAACAAGTATAAAAGGAATAGGACCAACAAAAGCTATTGAAGTTTTAGCAGCAATAGAATTAGGAAAAAGAATTTTTATCAAAAATGAAATAGAGACTAATACTATATATACAAACTCAAAAACTATATACAATAATAATAAATCTTTATTTTATGATAAAAAACAAGAATACTTTTATTGTATATATTTAGATCAAAAAAGAAAAGTTATAGAAAGGAAACTATTATTTATGGGAACATTAAACAAATCATATGTTCATCCAAGAGAAATATTTAAAGAAGCACATTTATTATCAGCATCTGCTATTATATGTATGCATAATCATCCATCAGGAGATCCAACACCAAGTACCGATGATATTATTTTAACTAAATCATTATTAGAAATAGGTAGACTTCAACAAATTCCAATTTTAGATCATATTATATTTGGAGATAATAATTATTATAGTTTTTATGAAGAAACAAAGTATATGAGGTAATTATGAAAACTAATAATAAAAAGAATAAAAAAGGATCAAAACTAAAAATAATTATTCTTATTTTCATTATATTAATGGCTATACTTTTTTATTTTTTTAATAATAGAATTAAGAGTAAAACAAATAGTATTATTTATTATATGTACTATCCTATTAATTACATATCAGAAAAAATATCTTTATTAAAAGACAATGAAAGCTTAATCAAAGAAAATAAGAAATTACTAATAAACATTGAAAACAAAGAATTAATATTAAAAAAGAATAATGAACTTGAAGAAGAAATATTAGAATTAAAAGAATTATTAAAATTAAAAAATATTTTTACTAACTATAATATTATAAATTGTACAATTGTAAGTAGAAATAAAAATTATTGGTTTAATGAATTAACAATAGATAAGGGTAAAAAGGATGGTATAGAAGTAAATATGGCAGTTGTATCAGAAAAAGGTTTAATAGGTAAAATAAGTAATGTATATGATAAAACATCTATTATAAAAATGATTACTAATAATGATAATAATAAAATTTCTATTGAAATAGAAAATAAAAATGGACATTTTCATGGAATTATAGATAAATACGATATAAGTTCTAATACATTAAAAGTAACTGGAATTACTAATTATGATAATGTAGAAGTAAATGATAAAGTTTTAACAACAGGATATGGAGTATTTCCAAAAGGCATTGAAATAGGAAAAATAAAAAAAATAGAAAATGATAATTATAATATAAGTAAAGTTTTATACGTAGAATTAAATCAAAATATGAATAATATAAAATATGTAAGCATTTTAGGAAATAAAATAAATGATTAATACTTTAATAGCTATTTATATTATAATAACAATTTTTTTAGATAACTTACTAAATAATATACTAAATTTCTCATATAATAATTTATCATATTTAAATCCAATGCTAATGGTAGTAGCTTTAATAATAATTTATGAATTGTTAAAAGATAAAAAAAACATTTTAATTATTTCTCCTATAATAGGACTATTTTATGATTTAATTTATTCAAACTATTTTTTATTTAATACTCTTATTTTTTTTGTTTTAGGAATTATTATCCTAAGATTTAATTCGAAAATTAATTTTACATTAATAAATACTTGTTTAATATCATCATTATTAATAACTGTTTATGATACTATTATCTTTTTTACTTTAGTAATTTCTAAATATACTAATAATACTATTTATGATTTATTATATAAAGTTTCTCATTCAATATTAATAAATATTATATATATTATAATTTCATATTTGTTATTTAAAAAAATATTTCAAAAAACTAGCAAATAAAGACGAATATTCTTTGTCTTAATATAAAAAACAAAGAATATATTTTATTGGGTGAAGAAAAATGAATGAGTATAAATCAGTGTCAAAGTTTTTAGAAAAAGAAAAGCCAAGAATTACATTTAAAAATGTTATAAAAAAAATTATGTTAAAAGTATTAGTATGTATATTATTTTTACTTATTGGATTAATAGTGTTAAAAACAGATAAAAATAATAGCAAAGTAATATATAAGTTTATTTATGAAGAAAACTTAAATTTTGCTAAAATAAATGAGTTATATCAAAAGTACTTAGGAGATATTTTACCATTTAAATCATCAAATAAAAAGAATGTTGTTCCAGTTTTTAGTGAAGAACTTAAGTATAAATCATTAAGTGTTTATAAAGATGGAATAAGCTTAGAAGTAGAAGATGAATATTTAATACCTATATTAGAAAATGGGATTGTAGTGTTTATTGGAGATAAAGAAGAATATGGGAATACAATTATAGTTCAACAAACAAACGGTGTTAACTTATGGTATGGTAATGTAAAAAATGTTAATGTTGATTTATATGATTATGTATCAAAAGGAGAATTTTTGGCGGCATCAAATAGTAAAAGTTTATACTTAGTTTTTGAAAAAGATGGAAAGTTTATAAATTATAAAGAATATTTTTAAAAAAATATATATTCATCCTTTTTGTATTCTTCTGGCTCTAGTAGTAACATTAACAGGAATGTTTAAAGAATTTATAATTATATTTACAATTATTATTTTTCATGAAATGGGGCACTTTCTTGTTTCAAAAATATTTAATTGGAAAATAGATAAAATATATATATATCCTTATGGAGGATGTGTAAAATTTAATGAAAAAATAAATCGTCCCTTATATCAAGAATTATTTATAATGCTAGGAGGACCTTTTTTTCAAATAATACTATTCGTAATAATTAAACTATTATTTAATAATAATAGTTTATCTATTAGAAACTATCTTTTATTTAATAATTATCACTATACATTACTATTTTTTAATTTATTGCCAATATATCCATTAGATGGTGGTAAAATTATTAATATATTATTTAATTACTTGTTTCCATATAAAAAAGGGAATAAAATAGTAATATACTTATCATATTTATTAATACTTTTTTTAGTAATTTATAATCAAAACTTAAACTTATTATTAATAAGTATATTTTTAATTAATCAAATAACATTATATTTAAAAAATCAGAATTATTATTTTAATAAATTTTTATTAGAAAGATATATAAATAATTATTATTTTAAAGATACTAAAATAATTAACAATAAAAATAATATGTATCGAGAAAAAAAACATATTTTTAAAATAAAAAATAAATATATAAAAGAACAAGATTATTTAAATAATCGTTTTAAGGAGAAAATATGAAAAAAGTTTTTATTATTTTAATATTAATAATTATTGCTATTTATATTGGATTATCACAAGAAAAAAAAGTTTCTAAAATAAATAATAATGATAATGAAGATCGAGGTATTTTTATATCTTATATTGATTATAGTTATATGTTAAAAAACAAAAATGAGAATGAAATAAAAGAAAATATTAATGAAATAGTAAAAAATTTGAAAGCAAATAAGTTTAACTTAATAATTCTTCAAGTTCGTCCTTTTGCAGATGCAATATATGAATCTAACGTTTTTTTGTCTTCAAGAATGATAGTAAAAAATGAAGGGGATAAATTACCAATTGATATATTAAAGTATTTTATTGAAACTGCTCATAAAAATGATATAGAACTTCATGCTTGGATAAATCCATATCGTATCAGAAGTAATAATAATATTAAAGATATATCATCATTAAATAGTTGGTATCAATGGTTAGATGAAGATAATACAAATATAGAAATTAGTGATAAGGGAATATACTTTAATCCTGCTAGTGAAGAAGTTTTAAAATTAATATTAACTGGGGTAGAAGAATTAGTAAAAAATTATGATATAGATGGAATATTATATGATGACTATTTTTATCCGACTAAAACTATAGACTTAAAAGAGTATGAAGCATATAAAAAAGATAATGGAAAACAAACAATAAGTGAATTTAGAGTAAATAATATAAACAAATTAATAAAAGAAACCTATAAAATAATTAAAAAAAATAATAATAGTGTTTTGTTTGGTATTTCTCCAGCGGGTAATATAAGTAATAACTTAAATAATGAGTACTTAGATATAAAACATATATTAAGCCAAAAAAACTATGTTGATTATATAATGCCTCAAATATATTTTGGATTTAATAATGAAACATTACCTTTTATAACTACATTAGATATGTGGAGTGATTTAATAACAAATGAAAATGTTAAATTATATGTTGCATTAGCACTTTATAAATCAGGACTAGAAGATAAATATGCAGGCAATGGTATTAAAGAATGGATAGAAAACAATGATATTATAAAAAAACAAATTATTATAAGTAGACAAAATAATAAATATAAAGGATTTTGTATATTTAGATATAATTATTATTTTTATAAAGAGAACAATAATATTCAATTAATAAAGGAGATTGAAAATATTAAAACAATTTTTTAATAAAAAACAAAAAATAGATTTACTTTCACGACAATATTTGATATAATTTTTTTAGAAAATAGGGAGATTGAGTTGTGTGAGAGGAGAATTTATTTTGAAAAATATTAAAAAATTAGTGTACTTATTTATTTTAATGATGGTATTTATACCATTAAATGTACTTGGGGCTACAAGTGCTACACTTGCTTTAACATGTGATAATAATGTTAATAAGGGTGCTACTGTAAATTGTAATTTAAAGGTAACTGCTACCGGAGGAACTATAACAGCAATTACAGGAACTATTTTAGTTAATGACTATTTAGAAAATGTCAGTAATATATCTAAATCTGGATTGAATATACAATCTGGATCATCAGGTACTATTCCTCTTACTATTACTGCTAAAGAAACGGCAGGAAAAGGAACAGTAACCGTTAATCAAATAGCAGGAACTGCAACTGAGACTATAATTACTGAAGAAAATGAAACAGAATGTAATGCTTCATCAGGAAGTTGGAATGCTACATCTTCAACATGTACTGTAACAAATACTAATGAGGTAACTACTTTTTCACCAAATGAAGTATCAAAAGATGTTGCTGTATTAGATAATGTTGCAGGTATTAGTGTAATTACAATTGATGGAAAAGCAGATAGTACATGTACCAAAGGTACAACTGGTAGAGCATGCCAACTTGTTAAAAATGCAGAAACAATTACAATTGATGTAAAAGCATCAAATAATGGAACTGCAACAACCATTGGGAAAAAGACATTAAAATGTGGAAGTAATACTATTTCGACAGAAGTAAAAGCACAAGACGGCACAGGAAAATATACATATACATTTACGGTTAATAGAACTTGTAATGAGGATGTAACTTTAAAAGATATTAAAGTTTCAGCAGGAACTTTAACACCAACATTCTCTGCAACAACAAAAGAGTATACAGTAGAAGTAACATCAGAAATAAACAAAATTACTATTACTGGAGAAAAAAATAATAGTACTCAAACAATTACAGGTAATGTAACAGATAGAGTATTAAAATATGGTGATAATGAATTTAGTTTAGTTGTAACAAGTGAAAAAGGAA